>JAFGKQ010000200.1 GCA_016928495.1 Candidatus Fermentibacterales bacterium | reverse complement strand
GGATGCGGCTTGTGCGTGCCGGCATGCCCCTCCGGCGTTCTCTCCATATCCGAGGCCCTGAACTCCAAGGGCTACCACCCCTCTGTCTACAGCGGCGAGGGGTGCATCGGGTGCGGCAACTGCTTCTACATCTGCCCCGAGCCCGGAGCCATCAGCGTCTACCTCAAGGGCTACGTCGAAGAGGAGGCCGTCTGATGGCAACGAGAATGCTCATGAAAGGCAATCACGCGGCCGTCTACGGAGCGCTTCTGGCGGGCTGCGAAGCCTACTTCGGTTATCCCATAACCCCCGCGAGCGAGATAGCCGAGGGGGCATCCTTGCTCTTCCCGAAGCTGGGGAGGACCTTCATACAGGCCGAGAGCGAGGTCGGCGCGATCAACATGGTCTACGGAGCCGCCGGATGCGGCAAGAGAGTCCTGACCGCCAGCTCCGGCCCCGGCGTCAGCCTCAAGCAGGAGGGGCTCTCCTATTGCGCCGGCTCCGCTCTGCCGTGCGTTGTCGTGGACATCATGAGGGGCGGTCCGGGTCTGGGCAACATAGGCCCCGAGCAGGGCGACTACAACCAGGTGGTCAAGGGGGGCGGACACGGCAACTACCGGACCATCGTGCTCGCTCCCAACTCCTGCCAGGAGATGTGCGACCTGACCATGTACGCATTCGAGCTCGCGGACAGGTATCGCAACCCGGTGTTCGTCCTTACGGACGGCGTGATCGGTCAGATGATGGAGGTCGTGGAGCTTCCGGAGCCCGTCGAGAACCTGCCCGATAAGTCCGATTGGGCCGTGATGGGCACCGCCGGAACCCGTAACCTGATCAATTCCATCTACCTGGCCCACGACGAGATGGAATGGTGGAACGAGCAGCTCAGGAAGAAGTACGAGCTCGTGCAGCAGAAGGAGGTCATGTTCGAGGAGTACATGATGGACGACGCGGAGTACGCGGTTATCGGCTTCGGAGCCGCCAGCCGCGTTCTGCGGACCACCGTCGACATGGCCAGGGCCGAAGGCACCAGACTGGGGTTGTTCCGCCCCATCACGCTGTTTCCCTTCCCGAAGAAGGAGATCGCCGCGCTTCCCGGCAGAGGCGTCAAGGGGATACTCACGGTGGAGATGAACACGGGCCAGATGGTCGACGACGTGAATCTGGCCCTCTGCGGGACGGACGTGAGATCCGGCTACTACGGGCGATACGGGGGCAATGTCCCGTCGGCCAGGGAAGTCCTGGACAGGATTGCCGAACTGGGTTGGAGGTCGGGATCATGAGTAAGGCAAGCAAGGTCCTCAGGAAGCCCTCGAGCTTCATGGAGATCTACAAGCACAAGCCCGGCCCGGAGAAGGACAGGACTCACTACTGCCCGGGGTGTGGCCACGGGATCATTCACAAGCTCATAGCCGAGGCGCTCGAGGACATGGAGATCACCGAGCGAACCGTGATGATAAGCCCCGTGGGATGCAGCGTGTTTCTCTACTACTATTTCAACACGGGCAACCTGCAGGTCGCGCATGGCCGCGCTCCGGCCGTCGCAACCGCCGCCTCGAGGGCCAACCCGGACTCGGTCGTCATCAGCTACCAGGGAGATGGCGACCTGGCGGCCATAGGCGGCAACAACATCCTCCAGGCCGCGAACCGTGGAGAGAACATCGCCGTCGTCTTCGTGAACAACGCGATCTACGGTATGACTGGCGGCCAGATGGCCCCCACGACGCTGCCCGGGCAGAAGACGACCACGTCGCCCTACGGCAGGAACCCGGCCAACGAGGGCTACCCCCTCAAGATGGTCGAGATCCTGAACTGCCTCGACGCCCCGACCTACCTTGCCAGGACCTCGCTCCACGACGTCCCCAACATGAGGAAGACCAGGCAGGCCATCCGCAAGGCCATCCAGAACGTCAAGGACAAGAAGGGCTTCTCGTTGGTCGAGGTCCTGAGCATGTGCCCGAGCCAGTGGAGGACCGATGGCCCGGCGGCGCAGAAGTGGATACTCGAGAAGATGATACCGACCTTCCCGCTGGGAGTCGTGAGAGACCTGTCGGACGAGCGCGAGCCGATAGCCAGACCCGTGCCGGTCATGGAGCCCACCGAGGTGAAGAGGCTCCTGGGGCTCATATCCGATGAGGAGGTCGCGGGAGCTTCCGCCTCGCGCGACTTCAAGCGCAGGGAGGTTGCCCCCCAGCACGCCAATCCATCCATCAGGGTGGCCGGATTCGGTGGCCAGGGCGTGCTCTCCATTGGCGTCGCGCTTGCGAACGTCGGGATGGAGTATGGTTACAACGTGAGCTGGCTTCCCTCATATGGCCCCGAGATGAGAGGCGGCACGGCCAACTGCTCGGTCAAGATCCAGGAGGCCACGGTAGGAGCGGTGGAGGCCACCGAGCCTACTGTGGTCATAGCCATGAACCGCCCGAGCATGGAGAGGTTCGAAAAGATACTGGTTCCCGGTGGTCTGTTGATCTACAACAGCACCCTGATCGAGATCGAGCCGACGCGCGGCGACATCTCGGTGGTCGCGGCGCCCATAACGAAGCTTGCCGATGATCTGGGCAACACCAAGGTCCAGAGCATGGTGGCGGTTGGCGCCTACATAGGCGCGACCGGCCTCTTCGACCTGGAGGACGTCGTCTCCATGCTGCCTAGGCTCTTCCCCGGGAAGAAGGAGCTTCTCGATCTCAACGAGAGGGCGGTTAGAGCGGGCTACGACCACGTCGTGGCCGCCGCTCGTTCCCGAGGCTGATCGGATCTTCCCCGGCGCTCGAGCCGACAACCCTGACGCCCGGCTCCCTCGGGGGCCGGGCGGAAGCCTGGAGGCCTGACGGATGAGAACCCGATTCGTGAGCACTCGCTGGTTTGCTGTGGTGTCTCTCGTCGTTCCGATGCTCGTGTGCTCCTGTGGCGGACCGGAAGAGGAACCGACGCTTCTCGACGTCATGCCCGAAGGATACGACGTCTACGTTGTCGCCGACCTGTCCGGGATGGACGCGGGGGCTCTGATGCAGCGGGTCCGGTCCATGAACCTGGTTCCCGAGAGCGACCTGGAGAGCTTCGAGGACTACGTGGGCTTCGACCCTCTCGACTGGGAGGGCTGGCTCGACTTCTTCAGCCTGGACGGAGCGGGCGAGCTGGGGCTGGTCCTGGAGATGGGCCACTCGGAGGAGCCTGAGGTGATCGCCCTCTACCTTCCTACTCAGGCTCTGCGGGAAGTCGAGGAGAACATGGAGCAGCTTCTTCCCGGAGAGCTGGGCCTCGAGGTCTTCCAGTCGGGAGGACACGTCGTCCTGGCGATGGGCGAGAGAGACGATGACGTGGAGGACTTCAGGGACGACGTCGAGTCGGCCTCCCGCCCTCTGTCGGAGGAGCCCGGCTACGCGAGGTTCAGGGGGCTGGCCGGGATGGCAGGCGCTGATCTCATGATCTACGGGATGCCCCCCGCTTCCGAGGGCGTGTCGGCCTTCCTTCTCTCGGCAGGTTGTGACGGCCCGGCGATCAGCTACAGGATGGCGGCGGACGTCACGGACCCTGATTTTGCCGAGGTTGCGCCGTTCCTCGAGTCCCCGGGCTCGGGCGGACGGCTGCTCGTGCCCGGCGGGACGATTGCCGTGGCCCGGCTCTGCGTTGACATGGAGCCTATCGCCGCCTCCGTTGGCTCGGAGCTCCCGCCGGAGGCCCTGATGGGGCTTGCGATGATGGGCTTCGAGTCTCTCGAGGACTTCGTCGGCCTGTTCAGGGGAGACGTTTGCGTGAGCCTGACCGGCATGAGGGATGGAGTCCCATCCGGGTGCCTCGCCATAGGGCTGAACGACGAAGCCGCGGCTGAGCAACTCCTGGAGACCCTCTCGGGCCTTGCCTCCGGTGCGGGCGCGGTGGAGCTCGAGAGGTTCGAGTTCGGCGGCCGTTTCGCGCTCGCTGTGGACGCGGACGGCCTCCAGATCCAGGCCGGGCTTCACGACGGCGCACTCTACCTGACCGTCGGTGGCACTCTCGAGGATCTCGAGAGCGATGGGACTGACCTGCCCTCGCTTGCGAGGGATTTCGGTCTCGACGCGGTCGACGATGGCTCCGCCTTCATTCTGGTTGGAAGCGGAGAGCGGCTTGCCGGGCTGACGCAGGATCTGGAAGGAGCCGACGTCATTCTCGGGCGTATTGGGGCTTTCGAAGCCTCTCTGGGAGTCTCCGAGGGCACCCTCACTCACGAAGCAACCATTGTCTTCAGCGGTGACGAGGATGCCTGGATGTCCGTCTTCGACATCCTCGAGGACGTCATGCTGGCGAGGATGACAGGTCCCTGGCAGGAGCCCGTGGTCGACTCCGATCAGGACCCCTCGGTGGATACCGGCCAGAAGCCCGAGGACGAGACCGCAGCGGAGAAGGTCTGACGGGGAGGAGGATTCGCATGGTTCGTCTTCTGCGTCCCGGACCCGGGAGATTCCGGTTGTGCCTGCCCGGGCTGGCAGTCGCCGTGCTGGCGTTCTCCGGGGGCGCCCTTGCCTTCGGATACCCCGATGCCATCCGGGAGGGAACGGTGCTGTCAGGCGTCCATCCCCGGTCGATCGCACTGGGTGGCCCCATGGCGACGGGGAGCACGGATGCGGCTGCTCTCTTCTCCAATCCGTCCGGCCTCCTGACGGCTCCCTCCAACAGATTCTCGATCGCTTTCGGTCCTGCCATCTGGAGCGAGCGCGTGGAGCTGAACACCTATCGCCAGACCCAGAGCGGCCTTGCCCTGGGATCTGCGCTTGCAGCCATGAAGATCGAGGTCTCCAGAGGTTTCGTGCTCGGCGGAGGGATAGCCAGGGTGACCGATGGCAGCCATGAGGATGTTCGGTACAACTACAACGCTCCTCCCGACACGGCGGTGCTCGAGTCCATCGAGTACCTCAGCGCCACGGGCGGGTTCTGGGAGTTGCTCGGCGGGGCAGCTTTCAGGGTCAGTCCCTGGCTGAGCGCCGGGGTTTCGGCCGGCCAGCGGTTCGGGACGCTCGAGAGGAAGTACGAGTTCGACGACATGGTAGGAAGCGGTGACTCCACCTGGACTGATGAGCTCGAGGAGTCCGCGCTCTGCTGGCATGCCGGGCTGACCGTCCCCTTCGGGCTGAGCTCCGTGGGCCTGTCCTATTGCTCCGGAAGCGACAGGTACCCCGCGAGAGTGGCCCTGGGCGGGACCATATTCACCGGCTCGAGCAACCGCGGGGCCTTCGGGGCGGAGGGCGAGCTGAGGGACCCCGGCGGTGACGATCAGATCGTAGTCAGGGTTTTCGGCCAGTACGCGCCGGAAGCCAGCCTGGTCTTCTGCGGGGGGATCAGCCTCACCGAGGCATCGAAAGCCGATCTGACCGCTCTGTCTCTCGGACTCGGCGGCACCTACTCCATGCGCCACTTCCAGTTCGATGCCGCTCTGCAGTGGACGAGCACTTCGAGCGCCGACTCGTCATTCACCCATGCAGAGCCCGATCAGGTGCTCGATTCGGTCACGAACGTAGTGCTGGGCATCAGCTACGTGCTCTGAGGGACCTGATGGATGGTGGAGCAGCGGACTCGGCAGGGGCGGCGTGACAGGATCTGACTCCGCTCCTGCCCTGACCCAAACCAGGTAAGGACTTACAGGCTTGAGACTCCTTCAACGCCCCCTGATCTCGCTTGCGGTACCGGGTCTGCTGCTTCCGCTCGTGCTGATCGCGCAGACCGGGTGCCTCGCCTACAGCTTCCAGGACGCCGAGTCGGGAGGAACGGCCATCAGAGGCCTGACTTCTTCATCCGTCTCCCTGTGCGGGCTTCGCTCCGTCTATCTCATCGAGCCCGGCACCGTCCTGACGAACCCGGCCAACATCCCGCGTGAGCCGGGTCTCCAGGTGTCCGGCAGCCTCGGCCCCACGATCTGGGTCGAGTCGGCGGACAATCCCTACAGGATCCAGAGGTCGGGTCTGACCTTCAGCCCGGTCAGCCTGTACGCAAGCCTCCAGCCCTTCGAGGGCGTGGGCTTCGCCGCGGGAGTGGCGAGGATCACCGATCTCTCCTATTTCGCCCAGGAGACCGACTACGAGGAGGCCGGAGTCGATACCGTGACCATCGTCATCAGCGAGGCGGAATGCACCGGAGGGATCTGGGAGTGCTCCGCGGGAGCCTCCTTCGAACCACTCGGCGGTCTCTGCATCGGCGTGTCGGCAGGCATGCGCTTCGGCTCCGGCACCTCCTCCATCAGCATAGACAGCCTGCATACCTCGGTTCTGGACTCCAGTCTGTCCGAGAGCAGGAGCTGGAAGGAACCGGCGTTCCATGCCGGTTTCGTGCTCGCCGACAGCCTCATGGGGTGCGGCATGGCCTTCTCCTCCGGCTCTGATGGCGTTGTGCCCGTGCTCTCCGGCGGAGCCTACACGATGCTCAGCTACCTCAACAACGGGACCTTCGGCTTCGAGGCGGAGGTCTCCGATCCGGCGGGAGTGCAGGATGTGGTCGTGAAGCTGTTCGCGGATGTGCCGATGGGAGAGCATGCCCTCAGCAGGTGGGGCGTCAGCTTCAACGACGGGGAAGCCAGCAGCAGGGCCGGCATCGGGTTCTCGCTGGGAATGGCGATAGACCTTGGCAGATTCGGCATCGAGGGCGGGTACTACTACTGGACCAGGAGCAGAAACGGGGGGCCCTTCCCCTACCAGGACGACCCCGTCACCATGGATGACTCCGCGAACACTCTCGCACTGGGGATCAGCTACAGCTCGAGCTGATCGTCCCCGGGTCGAAGGTCTCAGAGCCAGGGCCTTATCGAGAGCGTGTACTTTGCGATCTCCTCTTCGGTGAAGAAGAGGGCGATCTCCCGAATGGCAGCCCCGGCAGAGTCTGAGGCGTGGATCATATTGTGACCCAAAGTATTGGCATAGTCACCCCTGATCGTGCCCGGAAGCGCGTCCTTGGGATCCGTGGCGCCGACCATCTGCCTGACGACGGATACGGCATTCTCGGCTTCGAGGACGATCAGGACCGATGGACCGCTCGTGATGAAGCTGACGAGGTCGGAGTAGAAGCTCTTCTCTCTGTGCTGGGCGTAGTGCAGCTCTGCCTGCTCGGCCGAAAGCACCGTCATGCGGAGCGCGGTTATCTTCAGGCCCCGCTTCTCGAACCTCGAGATCAGCTCTCCCACGAGCTCTCGCTGAACGGCATTGGGCTTGAGTATGACGAAGGTTCTTTCCAACTCCCGGGTCCTTCCGTTGTTCCTGTGGTACACAGCCCGTATTCTAGAGCGGTGCCGGGTCACTGGCAAACAGCCATTCCGGGGCTTGCCCCCGGGGCGCCAGCGTATGAATCATAGCTGACCGCAACGGGTGCGGCACTCGTGTCGGCCCCCGCCCTGCGGCGGACTCCGGCAATGGATCGGTTGGCTCATGAGCGACCCTACTCTCAGAGCGAGCAGCGTTCAGGTGTGGACCCGCCTTACCTACCGGCCTCTCACCGGGTTCGAGTCCATCTCCGGGGACTGCAGGGGAGTCCTGGGAATCGGCCCGGAAGCCCTGTCGAACGGTCCCGATGCACTTTCACTCCTGCCATCGGCTCTTGCCGACCTCCTGAGGGGCCCGGGTCAGGGAAGCGCTCCCGTGCTCTTCCTCGGGGAGGGGCTTCGCGGAGTAGCCGCCAGGCACGAGGATGCAGTCGAGGTCGTCCTGTACAGAGCCGATGCCCGGGCAGGCCTGGACGAGGATCTGCTCGAGGAGGTTACTGCCGGAGTCACTCTGATCGATTCCAGAGGCATCTGCCGTTTCTGGAACAGCGCGATGGCATCCATGTTCGGGATAAGGAGCGAGGATGCTCTGGGCGATCGCTTCGGGGACTTCATGCCGGAGCCGGTGCTGCTCTCCTGGGACAGCGTGCTGGACTCCTGCATGAGGGGCAGGCACGTCAAGGTCGAATGCAGACCGGGCACCGAGACCAGGGTCGAGGCTACGCTTGTTTCCACCGGTCGCGGCGTCGTCGGCACATTCGTCGATACCACGGACAGCTTCAGGACGGAGAAGCGTCTCAGGACCAACCGCCGCATGAGCCAGACCTACTTCCGCAACCTGGACACGGGCCTCGTCCTGTTCGGGCAGGACTACAGGATCCTGCTCTCCAACCCGGGGTTCGGGCGGATGCTCGGGGTTTCCGAGAACCTCATGGGGATGCCGGTGTACGAGATACTGCCCAGGGAGTGCTTTGCCGAGCTGGACGCGCTGATGCAGGCCGTGCTCTCCGGGCGTTCCCCGGAGAAGCCGATCCGGACGGCCCGCTACGATCATCCTGACGGTTCACGCAGGACCGTGGAGATCACTCTGAAGCCGCTGGAGGGGGACGAGACGGAGATCGCCTATCTGGCCGGGATACTCGAGGACGTGTCAGAGCTGGATTCGGCCAGAGAGAAGCTCTCTGCCCTGAAGGCAAGGACGGAGCTTGTCCGGGGGCTCCTCGAGCGGGACATCTCCGAGAAGCAGCCGGCCTTCGACGAGCGAGTGGCTATCGCCGCGCTGCGGGGCTGCCCGGCGAGGGCCGTGGCCGTCTACAGGTACGATCCCTTCGAGTCCACCTACCTCTCGGCGAGCGCGGGCGAGTGGCAGATCGCTCCGGGCACGGAGTTCTCGAGCCTCGGGCTCCCCGACACGGTCTGGACCTCTCTGCCGAGCAGCCAGCTCCGGGAGCACGAGACCGGTCTTCTGGGCGACAGCTTCTCGCTGTGCGTCGTCTATCCGATCGGGGTCGGCAGCTTCACTGCCGGCTTCCTTCTGGTGTGTGACCCCGAGCCCGTGGACGAGGAAACGGAGAGCTTCTGTGTCTCACTCGTCCATCTGGCTCTGCTAGAGGAGAGCCTTCGCAGGGAGCGCTCCGGCAGGGAGCAGGCGGACTTCCTTCTCGACAAGGAGCGCGAGTTCGCCTCCTCTCTCCTGAGCGGCCTGGGCGTTCCCGTTGCCGGGTTCACTGCCGACTGGCGCGTGGTGCTCTGGAACCAGGCGATGGAGGAGCTGACGGGCTGCCCTGCCGAGAAGGCTCTCGGCAGGCCGGAGCTGGCCAGGGATCTCCTTTTCGGGAAGGCCGGCGGGTTGTCCTCGGCGAGAGCCATCCTTGCCGAGAGCTCCAGGAGCTCCGGGCCGGCCGTCTGGGGCGTCGGGAGAGAGGCTGAGAGAGGCTCCCCGGCCAGGGAAGGCACGAGTGAGCCAGCTCTGGTCGCCTGGAGGACGTTCACTCTGGACACCCCCGAGCTCGGCGGGGTGGACCTCGTCAATCTGCTGACGGGGGTCCCGGTGGAGACGGGTGGAGTGCCGTCCGGCATCACCGAGTCCCTGCGGCGAATGGAGGCCTTCGTTCGCGGCACCGCGAGGGTCTGCTCGGCTCCTGACCCTGACGCCCTGGCGAGGATCGCCCGGGAGACGATCAGGCTCGTCAGCGGAGCACGGAAGGTCCTCGTGGAGCTGGACCTGACCGGCGAGGCCGGGTCCACCGGGCCCGCGGCAGAGCCGGGCGGAGATCTGACCGTCAGGTCTCTGGGACCCTCCGGAAAGCCGCTGGGAAGACTCATCATGTACGGTGGGGAGTGGACCGCCCTGCTGGACGAGTTCTGCTCGATTGTCTCGGCCAGGCTATCGGCCCTTGCAGAGGCGCGGCTGATCGGCAGCATGGGTTCGATTCTGGGAGGCCCGGGCTCGTCGGCTTTCGTGACCAACGGCTCGGGCGAGGTCCTGATCCCGCCATCCGGAGGCAGGCTGTTCCCTGGTCTCCGCGAAGGCGTTTCTGTCGCGTCGCTCTTTCCTTCCGGTGAGGGGCCTCTTCGAGAGGCGATGGCAAGAGCAGTCTCCTCGGGCCGGGCGATCGCCTCCGGTCTTCCGGCGGGACGGACCGAGCGCTGTCATCATGTTCTGGTCTCCATGGACACCGTACAGGGAAGCGGAGTGCTGTTCTGGATACCTCTCGACGAGCTGACGCCCGCCCTTGCCGCCGACATCGACCCGGGTACCGCGACCAGAGGGCTCGAATCGGCAATGGCCGAGATAGTCATGAGGACGCTGTCGGAAGCAAGGGACGATCTGTCGGAGCTGCTCGGCCTCCTGCCGCCGGACAGGGTCTCACGGGCGGTGTCAGGATCTCTGATGAGCAAGCAGGAGGGCGCCCTCAGGGTGGCGGACTGCCTCTGGGCCTTCCTGCGCTCCCAGCTCAGGATGGTGCGCAAGATGGATGCTCCGGAGGTGCTGCACGAGGTCATAGACAGATTCGTCTCCCGGGGCATGAGGCCGCCCAGTCTCTCGCTCGAGGGCGAGCTTCCGGCGGTGGAGTTCGACGAGCAGTTGCTGAGGTTCGCTCTGGTGCGGCTCGCTGCCCTCTGCTCGTCCGAAGGGGAGTGCGTGATAGTCGCGAGGTCTCTGCACGCCGGGTCTCCCGAGGTGGAGCGGGCCGTGGTAGGGACCTCTCCCGTCTACCTCGGGATCATGCTCGTGTGCGACTCCCTGCTGCCGGAGTCGACAGGCGGGCGTGGGGTGCTGGCCGACCTCGGTATGGGTTTCCTGTCGCCGTCTGCGGAGCTCTCCCTGCTGCAGCTTCTCATCGTCCTGTGCGGGGGCGACTGCATGAGAGGGGGTGACGGAAGAAGCATCTCCATAGTGATTCCCGGCACGTCCGCGAGAGCCTCCAGCGGACCTTCCGGGGAAGGGCCCGCGGGAACCGTGCTGGTACTCGACGAGGACGTCTCGTCCCGTCACATGATCGCCCGTGCTCTCGGACGGAGCGGCCTGGAGGCTGTCCAGGCATCGAGCGCAGCCGAGGGTCTGTCACTCGTCGCCTCAGCCGGGTCTTTCGACGCCGTGTTCGTGAGCCGTGAGCTCCACGGAACCGGAGGAGTCGATTTCGTCGAGCGCCTGGCGGCTGCCTCTCCCGGATCCATCGTCTGCATGATAGAGCACGCAGCCCTCCGCGGCGCGGACGTATCTGCCGGAGGCACCGGGCGAGAGAGCCGTCTCTCCGAGCTCTCGCTGTTCAGGCCGTTCAGCTTCTCGCAGGCAATGGAAGCCGTCTCTAGGGTGTCCTCGATGATGCGAGCGGCGCGTGAGCGCGAGCCGGAGGGAGGACAGGGGTGAGACGCGCCCTTCTGTCCGTCAGGTTCGAGCTCCTGGCGACCTTCAGGGACCGGCACACACTCATCTACACCATAGTCGTTCCGCTGTTCCTCTACCCGGCGCTGTTCTTCGGAATGGTCCAGATCACGCAGGTCTCCGAGGGTCTGGAGCCGAGCGATCTCACTATCGGCATTGCGGGTCATGGCCCTCTCGCACAGGCAATGGAGTCCGACAGCGCCGTCCGTACCCTGCGCATCGGCCGGCTCCCGGATCTCGCCGACTCCCTGGCTGTCTCGAGGGCGCTCG
>JAFGKQ010000199.1 GCA_016928495.1 Candidatus Fermentibacterales bacterium | reverse complement strand
GAGCGCCTTCCTCTTCATCCTGCTGGTCGGAAGGGGCAGGAAGGGCCTGAAGGGCCTCCTGGGAATCGTGCTGGGAGCGCTCCCGCCGCTCGCCGGAATGCTCCTGATGAACCGCTACTTCTTTTGTTTCACGCAGAAGACGGCATACGAGATGTCCAGGGGCAACAGCCTGCTGGGGTTCGGCCGGGGCAAGGCCATGTACCCCATATACGGCGACTACGACCACACCCTCTGGAGGGGCATCAAGAACGTGGCCATCCAGGTCGGAGTGGGATCGGTGATGGTCTTCGGCTGGCCCCTCCTGTCTTTCGTGCCGCTCCTGCTATCGCCGTTCAGGGCGCGGAGCGACAGGCGCATACTCCCTCTCTTCATCCCCCTGGTCTTCATGTCCATGCTGCTGACACTGCACTCCTGGCCGGCGATCATCTACGGGCCGAGGCACTACTACACCTTCCTGCCGGTCGTGATAGCCCTCACGATCGTCGGGCTCTCCTTCCTGCTGGGCAACATGAGGCGGCGATGGGGCGAGCGGGGCGGCAGCACCCTCCTGCTCACCATCCTGGGCCTCTACCTCATCTCCTTCACGCTCTACGTGCCCTGGCAGATCTCTCAGAGGTCGGGCCCCTGGACGAGCATAGACAGGCAGCCCTGGCTGGCCGCCCGCGAGGGGGCCGAGCCCCCCGCCCTGGTGTTCATCGAGGGCAGCGACCACGGCTACCCCAACCTGCTCAGCGGCTACATCTACAACACGGCCCTGCTCGATGACGGCGACTACATCTTCTGCGCCCACCAGACCCCCGACGAGGACCTCGAGATGATGGCGGCCTACCCCAACAGGGGCCCCTACCTCTTCTGGTACGACGGAGAGCGCTCGCACATCGAGCCATGGAGCGAGGAGAGGGCCGAATCGCTCGAGCCTTCGAGAACGGTCCACCCCGAGCCCTCGCCCGACCTCCCGCCGGACCAGTGGCCAACGGCCAGGCCCGACCCGCCCTGAGCCCGGGGCTTCACTCTCGGCCCACCGCGTTCCATATTGGCTGGTCGAAGTCATCGCCTGCCCCGGACCAGCCCGAACGGAGACCCGGCCCGATGACGTGGAGCATCCGACAGGTGACCCCGACAGGACCGGCGAGGGCCCTGGCCGGTGTCGTCCTCCTCCTGGCCTGCGCCTGCGGCAACGGCCGGAACGGCCCGGACCTCTCCATGTACGAGTACAGGGACACCAGGAACCTGGTCCGCTTCGTTCACGACGCGGCCCTGCTTGCCGAGCGAGACCCGGAAGCCATCGAGTACCTAGCGAGCCACCGGGAGCGCTACTGCCCCCGGGACCATTACCTCTACGTCTACGAGACGGACGGCACCAACGTGTTCCATGCCGGGATGGAGTACCTGGAGGGCAGAGAGCTCGCTGACGCCACCGACGTGGACGGCAGGGTCATCCTCGACATGATACGCGAGGCGCTCGACGATCCGGGCAACCCCCACGCCTGGGTCCACTACACATGGTGGGAGCCCGGGGGCTTCTACCCCGTGCCCAAGTCCTCGTGTCACTTCCTGGCGACCACGCCGGACGGCCGGGACCTGATCGTGGGCGGCGGCATCGACCACCCCCTCGAGGAGAGAGAGTTCGCCCGGATCATCGTCGACCGCGCGGCGGACCTGTACGAGAACCAGGGGCCGGCAGCCCTCGAGGGCATAGAGGACCCTGCGTCCGGCTTCGGCTTCCGGGAGGTACGGGTGTTCGCCTTCAGGTCGGACGGCAGCGTGGTCATCTCACCGGTGCTGTCCGAGAGCGCCCCGGACATGGATCTCCTGGCCGCCATGGACAGGGCCGGCAACCAGCCGTTCGCTCTTGCCCTGGGAAGCCTCGAGGCCGGTGATGACAGCACCTGGCAGGTGTTCCTGGAGCGCAGCCGCTACGAGAGGCAGCCGGTGAAGAAGGCCCTTTACGTCAGGCGCGCCGTCTTCTCCGGGGACACCCTGTTCTTCGCGGCCATCACCGACCTCCCCATGCCGCCGTGAGGAAGCCATGAGCCGGAAGACGAAGTACACCTACGGAGTGGACGAGGTCCCGCCCCCACGGCACCTCTTCGCCCTGTCGCTGCAGCACGTGATGCTGATGTTCATGTCCCTGGGTCTTCCCATCCTGTTCTGCAGCCAGATCAACGCCTCCCCGGAGGTCACCGCCGCCGTCATCTCGTTCTCCATGCTGGCCTCGGGCATAGGCTCCATGCTGCAGTCCCTCAGGCTGCGCTACCTCGGCTGCGGCTACCTCTGCCCCAACGTGTGCGGCCCGTCCTACTTCAGCCTGTCCCTCTCCGCCGCCTGGGTTGGAGGCATCCCCCTCATGAGGGGCATGATCATCATCGCCGGGATGGTGGAGATGCTGCTTGCCCCGGTGGTCCAGAGGCTCAAGCGGGTGTTCCCGGCCTACGTCGTGGGGCTGGTCGTGGCCATGGTCGGGGTCAGCGTGATCGAGTCCTCGGTCTCGTCACTCTTCGGCCTGTCGTACCGCGGCGACGCCATAGGCGGCCTCCAGATCGTGATAGGCTTCGCGTCGCTGCTGGCCATGATCCTTCTCAACGTCTGGGGCAGGGGCCCCGCCAGGATGTACTGCCTGCTGATCGGCATGGTCGGCGGCTGGCTGCTGTCCCTCCTGCTGGTCCCGGAATGCCGGCCCTCCGCGGCGGCCCTGGGCCGGGAGCCCTTCTTCGCCCTCCCGTCCATGCCATGGGGGGCCGGCAGCATCGCCTTCAGCCCCGGGATGCTGCTGCCGTTCGTTATCATCGCCATCAGCGGCTCGCTAAAGTCCTTCGGCAACCTGCTGGCCGCCCAGAGGATCTCGACCCCCGACCTGGAGAAGGCCGACTTCCTGCCCATACGCAACGGGCTCCTCACCGACGGGTTCACCACCGCCCTGGCCGGCTTCTTCGGAGCCATGGCCGTGGACACCTCATCGAGCAACGTGGGGCTCGCGGGCTCGACGGGAGTGCTGAGCAGGTGGCTGGCCACCGCGGCCGGGGCGATGTTCTGCCTGTTCGCCTTCTTCCCCCGCTTCAGCGCCCTGCTGTCGCAGATCCCCAGGCCGGTCCTGGGCGCCTCGATCATCTTCGCGGGCTGCTTCATGGTCATCACGGGCCTCCAGGAGATGCTCCACGAGAAGTGGGACCCCAGGAAGACCTTCGTCATAGGCGTGGCGCTGTTCATGGGCCTGAGCACCGGCTTCCTGCCGGAGCTCTACGCCCGCTCGCCCCGGTTCATCCAGTCCTTCTTCACCGACCCCCTGCCCACCGCCACCATCGTAGCGGTGGTCATGCACCAGGTCGTGAACCTGGACGAGCTGTTCCGAAGGAAGCGGCCTGCCTCATAGGAGGCGGGCGGAAGGCCCCTGCATCACGGGCGGGCCCCTCCGCCGGCGGCTCTCAGACTACAGCGTCAGCCAGTTGAACAGCCTGATGCCGGGCCAGGCGTGGAGCTGCGCCGTCAGGAACTGGTACGTGGTGTCCGTCAGCGTCGATACCAGGAAGTAGGCGTAGTAGCCGCTGTCGAGCCTCACGAAGGCCGAGTGGGGTGATCCGGCAAGATCCAGCTCCTCTACCCAGGCGCTGCTGTCCGGATGGGGGGCCACCTTCCCCTCGACCGGCGCGAGGAGGCTGGCGGAGCCTCCGGGGTAGATCCCTGGATCGAAGTCCCCGGAGAACGCCGTGAAGCCGCCTCCCAGCCTGTCGGTCAGTACGACGTCCTGGGCGAACCCGGGATCGGAGGGATCGCCGAACACGATGGCGGAGTCCCCGAACGCCAGGCCGCACTGGGTCTCGAAGCTGAGCGTGTCGCCTTCCCCGCCGAAGACAATGGCGATGTTGTCGGCCTTGTCGGACTGATCGGACGACTCGTCGTCACCCCGGACCGCGTCCACGCAGTAGTAGCCGGTCGAGAGGGCGATGTCCTCCGTAACGGTGGCCGGGGTGGTGGCGACCACGCTCCAGTTGCCCGGATCGGTGTCCGCGAACCATACCCTGTAGTTGTCTACCTCCACGTCGAGGGAGTCCCAGGCGATCACGACCGTGTCGCCCCTGCAGGACTCGAACAGGATCCTGCAGTTCTGAACTACGGGGAGCGTCCCACCGGGGGTCTCGGGGTTGTCCGAGCACGCCAGCACGATGAGGAACGCCCCCAGGAAAGCTACGAAGTAGCGCATCATTCCCTCCTTCGGGGAGAGCGAGACGCAGATGCCCGGCTGGATGAGACCGGGGTTGGCGTTACCCGCGTACTATCCTGCGGAGGGGAGTGGAGGGCAAGCCCCCGGGCTGCTGCGGGCCGCTCCATGCCGATTGCTGCGGGGCTCCGGACGCGCCTCCGGCAGGTCGGGGCCGCCAAGGGTGATCATGGGCTCGAGCCCTGTTGCGGCGGGGGCTTTCAGAACGCTCCCAGCCCCAGGAACAGCCTCGCGTACTCGACCGGCAGGTCCTGGTCGGGCGTGAAGCTCAGCTCGCTGATGGACTCGATCCGTGCCCGGTTCAGGGGGAAGAGCAGCAGCGTCTCGCCCCCTTCGACGCACCTGGCCTCTATCTCGGCGCCCCAGGTTCCCCAGAGGGCCGCTATCTCCTCCTGGTACATCTCCGGGCACCAGGAGCGGATGGTCTCCAGCATCTCCTCTTGCGAGAGCCTGACCGGCTCGTAGCCCTCCAGGGTGGGCAGGTGGCCCGGCGCGCACACGAGCATGCCGCTCTCTTCGAAGAACCAGAGCACCTCGCCCGAGTGGCCGTAGAAGTCCCCCTCGAACAGGCCGGGATCCTGGAACAGGGTCTCGTAGAAGATGAAGTGGTCCCTCGTGGTGCTTCCGGGGTGCTGGATGCTGTTGCAGCGGGTGCTGCGCCATAGCCAAACGCCGGGTATCCCCTCCACCCCGGGGACACGGAGGGTGTCGGGCAGGAGTATGTCCCATCCGTCGGGCCAGGTGTCGGGGCGCCTGATGGTCAGCTCCTCCCACACCGCCGTGTAGTCCCCTGGCACGGTCCCGCCCGCCGTCAGCCCCTCGAGGTTGTC
>JAFGKQ010000198.1 GCA_016928495.1 Candidatus Fermentibacterales bacterium | reverse complement strand
ACTCGCCTATGTCATTCAGCAGCTGGACCCAGTCGACAGGCACCTCCCGCCCACGCGCCAGGCTCACGAGCTGCCTGAGCTGGTAGGGCAGGCCCTCCGCGCTGGTCTCGAGCAATGCCATGAACCGCTTGTCGAGACTGCCCTGACCCGAAGGTCTCCTGGCTCTCACCGCGGCTAGCGCGGCGCCGAAGGAGCCGCTGCCCCGCCCCTCCGGGTGACTGCCGAAGAGGGAGGCGACTATGAAGAACGGCGCCTCCTGCGCGGGACTCAGCCCGAACAGAAACGGCGCCACGTAGGGGAAGGTCTCTACCTCCGTACCGGGCGGGCTCGCCAGTCCGCGCCTGAGAGCCGCGAGAGCTCCCCTGTCACCCTGCTCGTGAAGCCTCCGCAGGTGCTCCACGAACCTCTCAGCCCTGTCTCCCCGCATCGTTTCACCCGGCCCTTCCACCCTGCAACTCCAACGCCTCCCTCAGCCGTCGCCCAAGCACCCGTTCCGCCGCGGCCGCCGCTCTCATCGCAGCAGCGCTTGCACCGATCCCTCTACAGGTTGCGTAGAAGCTGCTCCACGCCCGCGAGCGAAGCTGGTCGGTCCACCAGTCGTATGCCTCCGAGCCGTCGTCCTCCGCCTCGCCCAACCTGGATAGCAGCCCCGGGAACTCCGTCTCCATACGGCTCCAGAACTGCCCCAGCAACGGGAACGATGTCAGCAGGTTCGAGACGTCCTGCCTGTGCGGCCTGCGGTCCCCGGTCGACAGCAACGCCGAAGCCAGGGTCCACCCAGCCTGCCGCAGCGCCTTGCCCGTCTCTTCGGCGCGCCCCAGACACTGCTCCAGGACGGCATGCACCTGCTCGAACTCGATACCTGCCAGCCTCCGCGGCAGCGGGTACTCCTCGTGCCGCCACGATTCGAGCTTGGGTTGGCCCGGTACTGCCACCTGGCCGAAGACGGATACGGTCAGCCTCCGGTCAGTCTCTCCCGCCTCGTCCAGGACCGTGCTCGCCACCTCCAGGACCTCGGGACGGACCGTGCCCCTGCCTTCCGACGGGGGCAGCAGGGCCGAGAAATCCCGCCAGAACGCCCTGCTCGTGCGCAGGCCTACCGGGACGATCCGACCGTCCTCGGTGCTCCTGTAGGCGGCCATCGGGTCCCGCCAGAACGCCGACTCCCCGAGATCGGGGGCCCAGCCCGAAGCGTACACCAGCTTCGATACCTTCGCTCGGCCGTCGTCCGACTCCTCGGGCAGGAGCAGCACGGACCTGCTCATCCAGGTGTATCTGTCCGTGATGCCCCTTGGTCTCCGCTCCGGCGATGTCCTGAGACGATCAAGGTCGGGCGCGTCCTGTTCCCACACGGGCCTGTCGTGGTCGCGGTGCTCGCCTCGATAGATCTGGAGGTTCAGCAGTATGGTCTCGAGCAGCGTCCTGCCCGAGGCAAACACGAGTGCTGCTCTGCCGGAGGGTGAGTCCTTGGTGTGCGACAGCCTGCTCCTGCCCGACGTAAGCGCCGTCATCTGGTGCGAGAGCAGCATCCTCGCGACCTCCGGAGCGCCGACCGCCTCGCACCCCGGGTCGGTGCAGTGATCGAACAGCACGGGGTTGTTGCCGCTAGCCCTCTCCGGCACGAGCTTGGAAACGGGGAAGACGGCTTCGACGTCCCGCATTGCCGCGACCTGGTAGAACGGATCGCCGGCATCGAACAGGTTGAACCTGCCGCCCCAGCGGTCGAGGTAGTCTCGGAGCTCCCGTACCGGGAAACGGCCGTCGACGAGCATGTGACTGGTGTCTCGGACCGTCTCCGGGCCCATCACGGCCCGGTGAACCATGGCGAGCAGCAGCCGCAACACGGAGGACACGACGAGAGGTGAATCATCCTCAACGGAGCGGATGGCTGACGCTTCAACAAGAGCGTCGGTCAGGCTCAGCTCCGCGAGCGACCCGTCGGACATCCTGACAGGGACCCACTTCTCGACCAGCAGATCGAACGATGCCACTTCAGTTACCCCCCGCTACTCCGGCGTGCGTCTGTTTCATAGACAAGGCCAAGCTCCCCATCAAGCCGCACACGGCATCTCCCCGCCACGCAGCACCCATCCCGGTCGAGCACGAGGGGGAAATGCCCCCTCAGCGCCGCTGTCGACGCCCAGGATGCGGGCACTCCACGATCAAGTAGGTAGGCCCTGACGTCCTTTCGCGAGACGCTTACGGACCTCTCCAGCAGCCTCCTGCCAGCTTCCCTGTTGGGCCTCCTCCCGAGTTCCACCTGCTCCACCCTGTCAGGATCCAGGAACAGCCGTCCGTCGACTTCGTAGAGCGGCACGCACGGTATGCTGGGTTCTCCGAGCCTGGTGAGCGCTGCCAGTCGCGAGCTGACCATCGGATCGTCATCGGGATCGGTGGCGAGCCTTGGCGTTGGTGCGTCCGCGTAGGCTTCAGGCTCGGGAATAGTGGCTGACTCGGCCTTGAGGATCATCTCTCTCTGCCACTCGGTCGAGGCGACTCGCGCCCTGGACAGGGCTGCTGCCAGTTCCTCGGAGATGCCGTCTGGCTCCTCGTCCGACTCGTACACCCACTCGATCAGATGCTCGAGATCGTCGGGAACGACGACGGACCCTCTGCGCGCCAGCGCCAGGAAGGAGCGCAGGAGGATGTGTTCGTCATAGATGTACTTCGCCGGGATCAAGTCGGGCACTCCGCCCGAATTGCCAGGCTCGCAGACATGCAGAACGCGTCGGGGGTCCGGCCTTCGTCGGTCGTTGTCCGCGTGTCTATGGAGTCGTCCCGCGCGTTGCAGCACTAGGTCGACCGGCGCGATGTCGGAGATCATGTAGTCGAAGTCCACGTCCAGGCTCTGCTCGACAACCTGCGTTGCGACTACGACCGAACGCTCGGGCCGGTTGCCTGACGGACCATACAGGGTGAGCAGTCGCTCCTCGATCCGCTGGCGCTGCTCCGCGGGAAACCTGGCGTGGAAGAGGGTCAGGGCCTCCCGTGGCCCTTTCCAGGTCTCCCTGAGCAAGGCGTACACGCGCTGCGCGCGGTCGACGGTGTTCACCACCAAGCACGCGTTGCCTCCGGGCGAAACGAGCTCGAGGAGTAGGGCTGCGAGAGCGCCGACTGCCCCGTCGCAGAACGACAGGTCAATGACCGAGGGTCGAGAGGCCTCGAAGCCGATCGTCGCGCATCCCCGCTTTGTCGCGACCGTTGCTCTGGGGTATGGGACCCCTTCTTCCGCGCGTCCCCCGAAGGCCGCGACAAGCCTCCTGCGGCGGCTCGGCGGAAGAGTGGCGCTCATCAGCACCACGCTCGAACCGGAGGCGGCCAGCCACTGGATCAGCCGCTCGATCAGGCCGGACGTGTAGGTGTCGTAGGCGTGTACCTCGTCCAGAACCACCGTTCTGTTCCCCAGCCCCCACAGCCGCACCGGCCCGTGTCGAACGGACAGCACGGACATCAGCGCCTGGTCGATCGTCCCCACCCCGTAGCGCGAGAGCAGAGCCCTCTTCCTGTACGTGAACCACTCGTGCGCGACGACGCTGCTGTCCCTTGGCGAGTCCTCGGTCATGGCTATCGTCCCGCGGAACACCGGGTCCAGGGTGGCGCCGCTCTGCGCCAGCTGCAGGTCGAGTCCCTGCCGCCCGCCGGTCTTCCTCATGAACTCGAGCGTGCGTCGATACATCGCCGCACCGGTCGCCCTCGTCGGGAGCGCGATGTACATGCCCCTGTGTCCCGCCGCCCGCTCGAGCGCCATACTGGCCAGGTACGCTGCCTCCGTCTTGCCCTCCCCCGTGGGCGCCTCGACGAGCACGAGCGCCTGCCCGTCAGCCCCTCGGACGAGTTCTTCGACCGCTGCCTGTAAAGGTCTCGCCTCGAACCCGAACAACTCCTGCGTCTCGAGCGCCCCCTCCCACAGCAACCCCCACCGT
>JAFGKQ010000197.1 GCA_016928495.1 Candidatus Fermentibacterales bacterium | reverse complement strand
CCTGACCCTCGCATATATTGGTTCCGCATCCGATGGGGGGTTACCGCAATGAAGGTCGAACTCGACGAGGTTCGCTACGTCACGGAGACATCCGTTACCATCAGGGGCAGCAGAAGGAGGACCACGGTACCCAAGCGGATAGCGGAGCTGCTGGACCTGCGGGACGGCTCCAGGATCCGCTGGGTTGTGCTCGGCGACAGAACCGTGATTCTCGGCAAGCCAGCGGGTGAGGCGCCTCCGGTCTCGGAAGCCTGAGCCCGGCCGGGCAGGGTTCCACCAATATACATTGGCTTGACACCAATACTCATTGGCGTCATCTTCCGTGCTCTCCAGTCGTCCGGGGCTCGCGTCCCGGCCCGGGATCGGAGGAACCGGTGGACTCCCTGCTCTCCTGCGCTTCGCTTGCGGGACTCGCCTTCGCTTGCGAGTACGTCGACTCCACACTGGGGATGGGCTACGGGACCGCCCTGACCCCTCTGTTGCTGCTGATGGGCTGGAGCCCTCTGGCAGTGGTGCCGGCCATACTGCTGTCCGAGCTGTTCACGGGCACCTTCGCGGCAGTGATGCATCACAGGGCGGGCAACGTGTTCTTCGATTTCTCGCATGACAGCGAGCACTGGATAGCGAAGAAGATGGGCAGGCTAGGCTACGTGCCCAAGAGCAGGGACTCGAGGATCGCCATGGTGCTCGGTGCGTGCAGCCTGGTCGGCGCGGTGGGCGCAGTCCTCCTTGCCATCAACATCTCCGGACTTGCGCTCAGGCTCTTCATAGGGGGAGTGGTCCTGTCCATGGGGGTGCTGATCCTTCTCAGGCACCGCAAGGGTCTCAGGTTCTCCTGGGGAAGGATCGTCGGGCTTGGCGTTCTCGCGGCCTTCAACAAGGGTCTCTCCGGAGGCGGCTACGGCCCGCTCGTGACCTCCGGCCAGATCCTCTCCGGCGTCGAGAGCAGGAGCTCGGTCGCGATAACCTCTCTGGCGGAGGGCTTCACCTGCCTCGTGGGTGTGCTGACCTATCTCGCACTCCGCACTCAGGCGGACTGGAGCCTTGCGCCCTGCCTCGTGGTGGGTGCGATGCTCTCGGTGCCCTTCTCCGCCTGGACCGTGAAGAGGATCAGCCTGGGCCGGCTAACGCTCTTCGTCGGCATCGCCACCACCCTCCTCGGCATCCTGACGCTGCTCAAGGCCCTGAAGGCAATCTGAGAGACGCCTGCCGGAGGGGTTGAACCCCCCGGCCCGGAAGCCTACACTCCGGTCATGAGGATCCAGAGCCTTCCGCTCCTGCTGACGTTGCTTCTCCTGGCGCCGCCGCTGCGAGCAGCGTTCGAGCTGGTAGCGGAGGACCCGTGGCAGGAAGCGGGCGCCGCGGCGGCGCTGTGGCCCTCAACCCCTCTCGTGCTGGTTCAGAACCCGGCCTGTCTGGGTCTCATGGAATCCGCCGCCATCGCGGGCTCGGCCGCCAGGCCTTTCGGGCTTCGCGAGCTGGACAGGGCCGCCCTCGGGGCCTGCCTTCCCATGGGCTTCGGAACGGCGGGGGCAGTGATGGCGGCGAGCGGTGACAGGACCTATTGCGAGCTCTCGTTCGGAGGGGCCCTCGCCTGGCGCGTCCGGAGGGGGCTGGTGGCCGGGGGCTCCGTCTGCCTGCGCCGCCTCGGGATAAGCGGGTACGGCACCGGGCTGGGCTGCTCGGCCGACCTGGGCATGGTCTCCCGCCCGGTTCGAGGGCTCTACTTCGGGGCCTCTCTTCGAGGAGCCCTGAGGACTGACATCGGGCGGTCCGGCGATCCCTGCTGCCCCAGGAGCATCGAGATCTGCGCGGGAGCGTGCCCGGCCGAAGGCGTGGAGGTCAGCCTGGGGCTCCACCGCGAGGAGCATCTCGATCCGGAGCTGTCGCTTCTGTCTGCCTTCACCCCGGATCGAAGGCTCACCGCGGGGATTGGCATCAGGACCGGCCCGCTGCGGTTCTGTGCAGTCCTGTCCGTGAGCATAGGGCCGGCAGGCCTCTGCTACGCCTGCTCGCAGCATTCCGAGCTTCCGGCCACCCATAGCGTCTGCGGATGCTGGGGAAGCTGCCGCTTCCGTCCCGAGCCTATCGTCTGGGCCAGCGAGCCCGATTCCCCGGAAGCGAGCCTGCCGGTGGACATCAACACGGCGGATGCGAGGACACTCGAGCTTGTCCCGGGCATCGGCCCGGCGAGAGCTGCGGCGATCGTCTCGTTCCGCGAGCTGCATGGTCCCTTCGAAACCCTGGAGGATCTGTGCCTGGTTCCCGGCATCGGCCCGGCGATGCTGGAAGGAATGAGGGCGTTCATCACCATCGGCTCCTGCCCGTGAGGCTCCTGCTTCTGGTGTCTCTGCTCGCCGGCTCGGGCATCATCGCTCCAGGTTGGGCCTCGGCCTTCGAGTCGAGGACCAGGCTGGAGCGCCGCTGGCCTCCCTGCAGGGGCACGCTGGAGAGCATCTACGCGGGAGACGAGCTCGTCTTCCTGCACAGGTCGCAGCTCCGCGCCCCCCGCTTCGAGGCCCTTCTGCTTCTCGAGAAGGACCGGGGCGAGCGCTGGTGCGATCTGGTCTCCGGAGGCGTGGGCTGGATTCCGGACGCCGGGCTTCTCTCCTACCTTCGTGCCGGCTGGCTGAGGGCGACTCTCGGAACCGGCCTCGTCCTGGACCAGAGCGGGGGATGGGGGACCGGTCCTGTCGATGCTTCCGCGAAGCCGCCCGCTCGCCGTGCAGAGGCCTCTCTCTCGACCAGTGCCGGCGCCTCCGAGGGCGAGCCCCTCACCGCCGTTGCCGCCGGAATGCGGCTGGGAGGAGTGAGCCTCTCTCTGATCCAGGGCCTGTCCTGGCTCGACACCTCTCAGGACGGACTCCACCGCACCGAGCTCGAGATCGACTCGAGGGCCGGCGTGAGGGAAGTGCTCTCCGCCATCAGGGCTGAGGCCGGCGACATCGCCTGCAGCGTGGCCACCGGCACGGAGGCGGGAGCACGGCAGGGCAGTTGGCTCAGGGGGGGCATGGACTGGCTGGTCGGCAGGGATGGCCCCGTATCGATCACCGCGGAAGCAGCGGCAGGCTGGTCAGACTCGACCAAGGCGGCCTTCTCCGTGCTGCTGTGCCCCGCCCTGGACGCCGGAACGGTCCGGACCGCCGTCTCTCTCCACCACACCTCCCCCGGCTTCCCGGTAGGCAGGTCCTGCCCTCCCGGAGCTCCCGGCGAGACGGGTCTCGCCTGGGGAGTCAGGCTCAGGCCTCTGTCCTGCACCGCGATCGGCGCACTGCTGGAGCTTGCCGACGAGGGCGCCTCCAGCCCCGGCTCCGCTCAGGCGCGGCTCTCGATAGAGCAGAGGCTAGCGCCGGGCCTGGCCGCGAGCGCCAAGCTCAGGGTCTCCAGCGACCAGCCCGGGGAGCGCTACCTGGGAGGGTCGCTCGGGCTCGACTGGCAGCTCGACCGAGACGTGAGGGTGAGCGCGAAGGCGCATGCCTGCAGCTTCGAGCCGTCCGGCCATGACAGCACAACGGTTGGAGCCGCCCTCGAGGTCCGCCTGAAGCTCTGCCCGGCACACCGGCTGGAGCTGACCGTGGCCGGCGCGGGCTACAGTACCGACGACTACGAGACCAGGATCTACCTCTACGAGGTGTGCTTCCCGGGGCAGTTCGGAAGCCTCCCGGTCCAGGGCAGGGGCTTCCTGCTGCAGGTCGGCCTGAGGGTCCGGATGAGCGAGGCGGCCACTGTCAGGGCAAGGATCGGTCATCTGGCGAGAGAGGGCGCGGAGTCCATGGGCTCCGGCTACGAGGAGACCCGAGGACCCCATCGCACCGAGGTAGGCCTTCAGCTCGACTGGAGCATCTGAGCATCGGCCGGTCCTTTACCCCGAGCCGCATTCGAGCGAGAATAGTCTGTCGGACCATGCCCGCCTGAAAGGAGAGCGTCCTGAGACCATCCTGGGACCAGTACTTCCTGAAGCTCGCCATGCTGGCATCGGAGAGGGCTACCTGCCCCCGCATGCACTGCGGGTGCGTGCTGGTCAAGGACAAGTACGTCCTCTCGACGGGCTACAACGGCTCGCTCCCGGGCTCGCCCCACTGCGAGGACGAGGGCTGCCTGGTCGTGGACAACCATTGCGTCCGGACCAACCATGCGGAGATGAACGCCATATGCCAGGCCGCACGGCACGGCGTGAGCCTCAGGGGCGCCACGGCCTACGTCACCAACCTTCCCTGCACCACCTGCGCCAAGGCCCTGATTGCTGCCGGAATCGAGCGCGTGGTCGTCTTCTCTGACTACCACGACACCCTGGCGGAGAGGTTCTTCGGGGAATCGGGGGTCGAGCTGTCCAGAATCCCCATGCCTGGCCTGACAATCAACTACGACCTCGATTCCTACCCTTCCGCCAGGAGGCGCGACTGACTCCTCCGGGCTGGGCGCGCCGAGCGCACGGGTGTTAGTATCCGGACAATGGATGTGGAGAATCGCGCATCAGATATTGAGAGGAGCACCCGATGGCTGACTTCCCCGCGGTCAGAGACCCCGGCAGCATAGAGCTTCTCCTCAACCACATACGGACCAACGATCCGCCGGAGAAGGTGAGCGAGGACTACCTGGTCGCGGCAGGCTTCCGCAGGGAGACGGACGAGAGCCTCGAGATGCTCCTGACCTTCCTGGGCTTCACCGACCCCGATGGCCTCCCCACCGAGCTCTGGAGCGGCGTCAGGCACAAGGGCCGGGGGCCGAAGCTGCTTGGAGAGGCCGTGAAGGCAGGCTACTGGAAGCTCTTCAAGGCGGTCCCGGAAGCCCAGTCCGCCGACGGCAGGCCACTGATGGACTTCTTCAAGAAGGAGACCAGGACCGGCGACCAGGAAGCCGCCTACATGATCCTGACCTTCAAGGTGCTCTGCGACCTCGCGAAGCTGGGAGAGGTCCAGAAGCAGGAGAGGAAGCAGGAAGAGCCTGCCAGGAGGTCGAAGGCGGCGAAGAGCGAATCGCCGGCAGCCCCGGAGCCGGATGTCGGCCTCGAGCGGGCCTTCGCAGAGGAAGCCGCCACCGGCCAGGCTGATTCAAGGGCCCAAGCCTCCTCAGCAGCTCCCCGGGGGGAGACCGGAGGCTCATGCAGGATCACCATTCAGATCGATCTGGACCCCGGCGTCGACGAGGAGCTCAGAGCGGCAATGCTCGAGCTGGTGCGGAAGCAGCTCGCGAAGGACTGATCTCTCCCCGTCCTCCGCTATTCCTCCTCCCAGGCCGAGGGCAGTGAGAGCCGCTGTTCCCCGACCTTCCCGGTCTCGAGAAGCCTCATGCCCAGCTCCCTCAGCCTGGGAAGCATGCTCTCCGTCAGGTGCAGCTCCTCCGCAATACTGCTTGCCCGCTCGTAGTGCTGTGCGGCCAGCTCGATCTCCCCTTCCGAGAGCTCCAGCAGGCCCATTCCGCTCCTGACGCTCGCCTCGCTGGCCGGGTTGCCCACCTCCAGCGCTATGACCAGCGCCTGCTCGTAGGCCTCCCGCGCCTCCCTGCTCCGCCCGAGAGTCCGGCTGAAGTCCCCGACGTTGTTCAGTGCGACGCCCTGGCTCTTGCGGTTGCCGATCTCCCGGTGGATGTCGAGCGACCGCCTGGCAGTCTCCAGCGCGCTCTCGACATCCCCCGCCTCGAAGCGGCAGACAGCGAGGTTGCCCAGGACCACGCCCTCGCCTCTCCTGTTCCCGATCTCCACGTAGATGCGCAGCGCCTCCTCCATGCAGGCAAGAGCCCGTCCCATATCCGATTTCATCCCGTGAAGGACTCCGAGCGAGGAAAGAACACGCGCCTCACCACGCCTGTCCCCGGCATCGCGATAGATGTCGAGAGCCTCGTCGTAGTCGCGCTTCGCATCCTCGTATCGTCCCTGCTGTATCAGTATCGAGCCGATGTTGACCCGCTGGCCCGCGAAGCCGGATGTCCTGTCCTCGCTGCCGTCGCTTAGAACGCGCGAGGCCGCGTAGCTCTCCAGGGCTTCCTCGAAGTGCCCTCGGAGCCAGTGCAGACGGCCCATGATCTGGTAGCAGTCCATCTGGAGCTTCACATCCCCCTGCTCCCTGGCTGTCGCCAGAGCCCTGGTCACGAGCTCAGCGGCCTCGCTGACCTTGCCCATCAGGTGGAGAAGGGAGGCGCGGTGCCGCATCACCCATGCCATCCAGAGGTTCGAGGACTGCTCGCGGGCCAGCTCCTCCATGCGTTCCAGCACGGACCCGGCCTCCCCCGTCCTGCCGAGTACCTCCAGGATCGAGAGCTTGCTCGTGAGGGCCTGGAACTCCAGCTCGCGCGCCTCTCCGCGATCAGTCACGCTGCTCACGATCCAGCCCTGGAGCCTCGCCGCCCATTCCAGACCCTCCTCGTTGCGGTAGTCGCTGACGCATCTGGAAAGGGCAGCCATGCCCCACCTGATGGCCCCATCCATGTCGCCCGCCTTCAGGAAGTGCTCCGCCACCACGTCGGGGTTGGCAGCCGAGAAGTCCGGGTAGTCCTGCTCGAGCACTCGAGCCGTCCTGGAGTGTATTACCTTCCTGTTGTGCACCAGCATGGTCTCGTAGGCCGACTCCCTCACGAGCTCGTGCACGAACGAGAAGGCGCCCGAATCGGGACCCGCGTCGGTCAGGAAGCCACGGCTGACCAGGTCCCGGGCCAGTTGCGCCGGTTCCTGATCCAGCTCCATGACGGTGCTCACCGCCCCGAACAGCCGCTCTCCGAACGAGGGGCCGAGAACGGAGGCGCACTGGAGCGTGGCCCTGAGCTCCCTGGGCAGACCGTCGAGCCTCGCGCACACGATTCCGCTCACGGATGCCGGCACCTGGACATCCTCGAGGCAGCCGTCGACTCTCCATCCATCGTCCGAAGGCTCGAGGATGCCCATCTCGAGCAGGTGGAGGATCAGCTCCTCCAGGAAGAAGGGATTGCCCTGCGCCCGGTCGAGCAGGAATCGCCCGACTCCCGCCGGAAGGTACTGGTCTACGGAGTCTGCGCTATCCGGTCTCAGTACGTAGCCGGCGATCGTGGCCATGTACTCCTCGTTGAGGGACTCCAGTCTGATACGCCTGTTCCGGACGTATCCGGGTGGGATGGCCGCGGGGCCGGCCCAGCCCTCCTGATCTGCCGGCCTGCTGAGGCACAGGAACAGAATCGGTCTCGCCGTATCGCAGTTGCCGAGCACGAACTCCAGCGCCTCGCGCGAGGCCGCGTCCATCCACTGCAGGTCTTCGAGCACCAGGACCACTCTCCCCGGGCTGTTTCCGGCCGCCGCCCTGACGAAGTCGCGGATCGCGGCCAGAGTCTCCTGGTGGCGAGCCTCTCCGTCGAGCTGCCTGAGGCGCTGATCCTCGAAGTCACTGGACAGGAGGGCCGAGAGGAAGGGCATGGAGCCATCCAGATCCTCGGGGACCCCCGAAGCCCAGGAGCAGAGCCTGCTGACCGGGTCACCGTCAGCGGGGCCGATACCCAGATGCTCCTTGATAAGGCTGGTCCAGACGCGGTAGGGAGGCTGAGCGAACGATTGCGCCTGGCCCCGGAGCACCGAAATCCCCGCCTCTTCCCCGCTCCGGGCATCCAGGAACTCCTCCACGAGCCGTGACTTGCCTATGCCGGCATCACCCACGATCTCCAGCAGCACGTGAACTGCCCCGCCCCTGCGGTTGCGACCCACTCCCGCTCTCTGCTTGTCCCATAGCTCGTAGAGCCTCAGCGTCTCGCGCCGCCGGCCGACCAGGGGTGACCTGGCCACGCGCGACGCCCTCTCCCACCTGTCCCTTCGGACCGACCCCGGGCCGAGGGGTCTGAAGGTCCGCACGGGCTTGCTTATGCCATCGATGGCCATGTCCCCCAGGTCCAGCCATTCGAAGAGGTCGCCACACTCCCGACGGACCCTGGAGGCCACCTGGACCGTTCCCACCCGGGCCGTTTCCTCGAGCCTCGAGGCCATGCTCACTTCCTCGCCCATCGCCGTGAGATGCCCGGAAGGGTCGGGACCCACCGTGACGGACCCGAAGCTGATCCCCACCCTGGCCGAGAGCCTGGTCGGAGCACCGCCAGGGGAGCAGGACTGCAGTATGCCATTGATCTCCTCGATGGTCTCCAGCATCCGAAGCCCGGACGCGACCGCCCTCGAGCAGTCGTTCTCGAAGGCGGCCCGGGCCCCGAAGAGCGCCATGATCCTGTCGCCCTCGAACTTGTCCACGTAGCCGCCATGCGCTTCGACCACCCTGGCCAGAGCCTTCATCAGCCCGCCCGTGAGGCGGTGAAGGACCTCGTGATCCAGACGCTCCGACAGAGCGGTGAAGCCGCTGAGATCGAGGAACAGAATGGCTACCCTGCGTCTCTCGCCAGGCAGGAGCTTGCCGGATGCCGGGGCGCGGTCGACGACGATCTCCGAGAGCTTCTCGAGATCCTCTCTGATCAGAGACGCCAGGTAATCCGACATGCAGGTCTCACTCCTCGCCGCGCGCGGGGCGAACGGCAGGCTCGCCAATACTGCTCGAATCAGACAGACAATGACTGTGCGGGCGGCATGGGGGCAAGCCATGCCTCCAGGCACAGAGCGACAGCCCACGCAACGGAACCGAAGGCAGCGCACCCGGGTTGCTTGGATCGCGGGACAGGTCGCTTCCCATGACCACAGGCCAGAACCGCGCCTCCCGGGGCTGACAGCGGGACGGGGAAGGCAGATATATACGGCTGGGTCCCTGGGCGCTCGGAGCCCAGTCAGCCGAGCGGAAGGATGACAGACTTGAAGCAGCACCTGCTGGTTTCGGCGTGTTGTGTTCTTGCCGTCACTGCGGCGTGTCTCAGCGAGCACTCCCCCTCGGGAAGCCCTCCTCCCCCCGTAGGCGCCGTGAGCGTGGAAACGGGCTACACCGACTCCAGCTTCTTCAGCCCTCCACCGGTCGTACCACCGGATCCCGTGCCGTTCACGCTCTCATGGCAGCCCGTCGAAGGAGCCAGCAGCTACGAGGTGAGAGTCTATCCGATGCCCATGAGCGCCTCCAACTGGGATGACGCGGTCGTGGTCGCCTCACTGCCCGCCGGATCCCCCACGGATGCCGTACCGGTCTTCGTCCAGCCCGAGGTCTTCGAGAACACCTGCGTCGGCTGCGGCCTCTGCGAAGCCGCCTGCCCCCATGATGCCATAACGGTATCCGCGTCGGGCAAGGCCGTCATCGATCCGGCCCTCTGCACCCAGTGCGGGGAGTGCTTCAGGACCTGCCCGTTCGATGCCATATCCGACAACTCGTATGGGCAGCCCTACTACTTCGGAGTCTGCGCCGTCTCCCCGGGCGGGGCCTATTCGGACCCCGTGTGCACGTCCTCCCGCTACTACATGCGCTACACCAACTGGGAGCAGTACTGCGGTGACTGCGCCGAGGCCTGCTACATACTGCTCGACTCGTGCGGGCCCGGGTGCCCAGTGGATGCGGTGTGGTTCGAGGACAGCACGGGAGAGCACCCCGGGCGGGTGCACATCGACCACGACCTGTGCGTCCAGTGTGGTCAGTGCATGATCCAGTGCCACCAGTACGGGCTTCTCACCATAAGGCGGGAGGTCGTCGAAGAAGGGCCCGAGCCCTAGCCTGCCAGGACCTCCACCCTGCCTTCGGGCGTGATCCTCAGCCTGTCTCCGGCGAACAGGTCTATCGCCTCCGGATAGGCCTCGCACTCCTGCTCGAATACCCTGTCCGCCAGAGACTGGGGCGTGTCTTCCTCCATTACCGGAACGCAGCGCTGGACTATTATCGGACCGGTATCGTAGTGGTTATCCACGAAATGCACGGTGCAGCCGGACACCTTGCAGCCAGCCTCCAGCACGGCCCGGTGAACGCGAATGCCGTACATGCCCTTGCCGCCAAAGCCCGGGAGCAGCGCAGGGTGGATGTTCATGACCCTGCCAAGGTAGCGGCCGGGCACCTCCCAGAGAGATAGAAAACCGCCCTGGACCACCAGGTCT
>JAFGKQ010000196.1 GCA_016928495.1 Candidatus Fermentibacterales bacterium | reverse complement strand
GGATCGAGAATGCAGTTGACCATCCGGTCGCTCTCGATGCGCAGGGCGTCTTCCAGACGAGAGGCCGGCAGCATGGAGAAGTAGGCGGTCATGTCCCTCGTCGTGAAGGCGTTGGCGATGCCGCCATCCCGTTCGACGATCTGCCACAGCCTGGAGCGGGGTATCGAGGGTGTTCCCTTGAAAACCATGTGCTCACAGAAGTGACTCAGGCCCCTGGTGCCCTCCGTCTCGTTGCGAGAGCCGGTCCTGTAGGCCAGAACCACGGCTGCGACCGGTGCATAGGGCAGCCGTTCCAGAAGCAGCGTCAGCCCGTTGGGGAGTCTCTCCGCTCTCGCCAAACGCTACCTCCTCAGGGAGACACGGGGGTCAGATCGCTGTCGACTCCTCCCGCGACCGACACGAACCAGCCGGAGCGGCCAAGGTAGTCTCTGGCCACGTCCAGAACGTCATCCGTATCGAGAGAAAGGACCGTCCGGAGCAGGCCGAGATCGTATTCGAGCGGTCTTCCGAGCATGGCTTCGTCGAGCAGGGTCCATGCGATTCCCGAATAGCTCATGTTGGAGAGCGCGTGGCGGCCGACCATGCTCGACTGTACGAGCCTCAGCTCGAGGGGGTCCACGGTCTCCTCGGTGATCCGCCCTATCGTCTCGAGAACCGACTCGACAGCCCTCTGCGCATAGTCGCTCCTGGTGGAGAGGTATGCCACCAGAGCGCCCCGGTCTCTGAGGGAGTAGAGGTTGCTCCCGACCACGTAGGCCAGGCCCTGCTCGTCCCTCACGTACCTGCCCAGCCTGGAGCCTATGCCGGAGCCGAGGATCCTGTTCATCACCGAGTAGGCCTCGTAGTCCGGCGAGGAGTAACCTGGAGCCTGTGTTCCGATGAAGACGGCGGCCTGGAGCCTCCCCGGCATGGTCTCGACGAGGAGGCTTCCGGCCCCCGTAGCGTACTCCGGCTCCATGATCTCCGGGAGATCCCGGGCAGCCGGGTCCCAGCCCCGGAACATCTCCCCGGCCATGTCCACGACCGAGTCGGCATCGATGTCGCCGACCACCACGAGGACGGTCCCCTCGGGTCTACAGCACGCCCGGTACAGGTCCTCGACATCCGAGGGTCGTATCGAGCTCAGGCTTGCCGAGTCAGGGACCATGGCCTGCTCGGGCGAGGCGACCATTATCCTGGAGAGGTTGTCGGAGGCCACGCTGAAGACGCTCTCGTTCCGGCGCTCCAGGCCGGCCATGTGCTCCCTGAGCACGTGCTCCAGATCGTCGGGACGGAATGCGGGCCTGATGAGCAGATCCGCCACGACCTCCAGGCCCAGGCGGAGGTCCTGCGAGAGCAGCGTCATCGATCCGGAGGCGTACTCGGCACCGGCGGAGAAGCGGACATAGGAGCCTCTCCTCTCCAGCCTCCTGTGGAACTGCTCGTAGCCGAGCTCGCTGGTCCCGTAGAGCGCAGCGTCCGCGCATACGGACGCCAGCCCGGCCAGCTCCGGAGGCTGCCGGTAGATGGTCAGCGGCACACCGAAGGCCATGGACACTATCGGGAAGGTCTCATCGCTCTTGACTATCAGGCGCACACCGTCCGGGAGCGTGACGTCCCTGACCCCTCGCGCAACTGAGACGTCCGGCAGGGCCAGCATCTCGTCGGGAATCTCGAGTCCTTCGAAGCTCACGCTCGAAGGGGACTCGATGTCCGTCGGCAGAGCCTCCCTCTCCCTGGCGGCCCCCGGCCCCATCGCCTCGCCCGTGGGGTTCAGGATCGCGAGCGTCGAGCCCTCCCGCGTGAAGAAGCGCTCGGCGACCGATCTGATCTCCTCAGGAGTGATCTCCTCGACTATCTCGCGGTTGCGGGCGCTCCGGCTCCAGTCGCCGAACATCGCCTGGTTGATCGCCAGGTCCATTGCCCTGCCCAGCGGGCTGGCCTCCTGGAACACCTGCTGGGCCCGGGTTCTTGCCTTGAGGTCTTCGAGGTCAGCCTCGTCGATCCCGTTCGCGACCAGCGAGTCCAGCTCCATCCATAGCACGTCCAGCGCCAGCCCGGGGTCAACGCCCGGCATCAGCGTCAGCCCGATGGTGAAGAGGCCGGGATCGATTCCGCCGTCGTTGTAGGCCCAGGCGGACGAGGCCAGGCCACTCCTCACGAGCGACCCCTCCAGCCTGCTCGACCGACCTGCGGAGAGCCAGGCAGATATCAGGTCCAGCGCGACCGTCTCCCGTGCGTCGCCTGATGGAGTGTGGAAGGCCAGGCTCAGCCTGGCGAGGTTGGATGGGTGCTCGATCTCGACCCGTCTGGCCTCGGTCTGCCCGGGCTCCCGTGGGATTCCCGTCTCGTCCGTAGGCGATCCTGGCGGGATAGCTCCGAAGGTCCTCTCTATCGACTCCAGGAGCTCTTCCGTCTCGAAGTCGCCGACGATCGCAAGGACGGCGTTGGAGGGGACGTAGTAGGTGCGGTAGTAGCAACATGCGCTCCCGCTGTCGTAGGCGAGTATGTCCTCGTCGAAGCCGATTACCGGCCGCCCGTAGGGATGGACGCCGAAGGCCTCTGCGATCAGCGCCTCTGAAATGGCCCCGGACGGGCTGTCGACCATGGCCATTCGCCTTTCCTCGTGAACCACGCTCCTCTCCGACAGCACCTCGCACGAGTCGAACAGGCAGCTCGTCATGCGGTCGCTCTCGATCTGCAGGGCATCCCCGATCCTCCCGGAGGGGAAGACCAGGAAGTAGGCCGTGATGTCCTCGGAGGTGAAGGCGTTGGCGAAGCCTCCGTTCCGCTGCACTATCTGCCAGAAGCGTCCCTTCGGCATCTCCGGAGTGCCCTTGAACATCATGTGCTCGCAGAAGTGGCTCATCCCCGTGATGCCTTCGCACTCGTTCCTGCTGCCTACCCTGTAGACCACGACCGAGGAGACCACGGGCGCGTAGTGCATCTCTTCCGTGATGACGGTCAGGCCGTTGTCGAGCGTGGTGACCACGGGTTCGGCGAGCAGCGGCGCCGTGAGGGCGAGAAGCAGGGCAAGGGCTCTGGACACTCGAGGCTCCCTTCGTGACCGGGAAGGCAGGGCAGAGACGACCGCTCCGGCACTGTCCGGCCGCCTCCGATTGCGCGATGCAGTATGGCCCGCTTATCATACGTTCTTCTTCGGGACCCGTGTCATACGGGACCAGGACAGCAGGGGGTGATCGTGAGTCCCACCAGGCACCTGTTCATCACCGGCGGAGTCGTCTCGTCTCTGGGTAAGGGCATTACCTCTGCCTCCATAGCTCTCCTGCTCAGGCAGAGGGGCTACAGGGTGGCCATCCAGAAGGTGGACCCCTACCTCAACGTGGACCCCGGGACCATGTCCCCCTACCAGCACGG
>JAFGKQ010000195.1 GCA_016928495.1 Candidatus Fermentibacterales bacterium | reverse complement strand
GGCCGAGACCTACGGCTGGGAGGCCTACGACGACTACATGGTCCACGACATCATGATCCCCTACCTCCAGAGCGGCGAGCTCTTCCCACTGGCAGACCCTGACGAGCTCTGGGGGTACACCACCTACGAGAAGGGCGCCAGCGTCCTGCACATGCTCAGGCACATTCTGGGGGACGAGGACTTCTACGCATCTCTCGAGAGCTACTACGACCACCACGACTTCGAGACGGCCACCTCGCTCGACCTTCGCGACCACATCGAGCTGGTTACCGGTGACGACATAGACTGGTTCTTCGATACCTGGGTGTTCGACTGGGGCTTCCCGATCTACAGCATCGGCTACTCCTGGGAGCAGTCGGGGTCGGACTGGGACGTGACGATCACGGTGAAACAGGACCAGTGGGTCGGGCCGCTGTTCGTGATGCCGCTGGAGTTCCTCATACAGGGGTCGAGCGAGGATTCCCTCGTGGTGATGTGGAACGACGTGCAGTCCGACGTGGAGGTCTTCACCGTGCCCTTCGAGCCGCTGATAGTCAGGTTCGATCCCGGTCATTTCGTCCTGAGCACAGCGCTGCTGGGGGTCGAGGACCAGCCCGCGCCACCCGGGGGCGGAACCGGGCTCATGAGAGTATTCCCCAATCCCTCGAGCGGAACGGCCGTGGTCGAGTGGCCGGGACTCGAGGGGCTGGCGATCCGGATCGGGGTCTACGACGTATCAGGGAGGCTCCTCCAGACAGCCAGCCTCGAGCCGGGCTCGAGGAGCCTGAGCTTCGACGGGCTGCCGGCAGGCACCTACCTCGTGGAAGGGAGGTCGGCCGGCAACCTCAGGCAGGTGACCAGGCTGATCCTGCTCTAGGCCTCAGCCGGGCCCCTGGAGAGGCCCAGGATGGAGGCGGTTGCCGAGAACACGGCATCGGGTCTGTCCACGACCCGGGCTCCGGCCTTCTCCAGCGCCGCCCTCTTGGCCTCGTAGGTCTCGCTCTCGCTTCTTATCATCGCTCCGGCGTGGCTCTGCGCGACACCCGGCCGCGTAAACCTGCCTCCCAGGAAGATGACGACCGGCTTGTCTATCTCGCCGCGGAGCATCGCCTCTGCCAGGTCGTTCTCCTGGGAGGTCCCCGTCTCGCCGTAGGCCGCTATGACGCGGGTCCTCGGATCGGCCTGGAAGGCCCTTGCCGCCTCGAGCATCGTCGTGCCCGGGACCGGGTCTCCGCCCGTGCAGAGAACCGCCGAGACCCCGGGTGAGTCGTCGCCCCAGAGAGGCTGCAGCCGGCCGTCGGGCCCCGGCCCGGGGAGGTTCCTGCGGCAGTGGAACGCCCCCAGGAGCTGCGAGAGGCCGCCCGACCTGGAGATGACCCCTACGCAGCCGGGGGTGTAGTTCTCCCTGGCCCACCTGCCTCTTCCGCCGATCATGCCGAAGAGGTAGCCTTCCGTATCGAGCATGCCGACCGTATTCGGGCCCATGACCCTCGTCCCCGACCTCATGGAGAGAACACGCACCCGGATGGCGTCGTGAGTCGGGACTCCGTCGGCGGTGAGCACCACGAAGCGTATCCCCAGCTCGATGAGGCCCCTCGTCGCCTCGAGCACGGCCCTGGAGGGCACGAACAGCACTGCCGAGTTGATGCCAGGGAAGGCTCTGACGGCTTGCTCCGGCGAGTCGAACACCGGCACCCCGTCAACATCCCGGCCGCCCTTGCCGGGCGTGCAGCCGGCTACGACCCTGGTGCCGAACTCCCTCATGAGCCTGCTGCTGGAGCTGCCCTGCTTGCCGGTTATGCCGAGGACCAGCACCTCGGGCTCCTCGATTCCGGCCAGATGTGAGAGTATGCCGCCCATGGAGCTCACACCTCCCCGGGGAGCCCCAGCTCGATCCTCATGCCTCCGGCTCCGTCCAGAAGGCAGGCTGCCTCGCACAGAAGGCAGCCGACGCACCTGGCATCTCCACCTGCCGGGGCGGGACCGCTGCCGCTCCAGGCGAGGAAGCTGGTGGGACAGGAGTCGAGACAGGCGCGAGTCGCGCATGATGCGCAGATCGAGGGGTCCCTCGTGAAGCGTCCGGGAGGCTGCTCGACCTCGAAGGCGAGCGGGTATGAGGGCATCCGGACCTCACGCCGCCTGGCCTCCGGGCTTCCGTCCTCCAGCGCTATTGCCGGTATGTCATCGAGCATGGCGTTGGGAAAGACCTCGGGTCTGTATACCCTCACTCTCGCCGGGAGCGAGTCCGAGACTCGCTCGAAAAGGCCCATCGCGCGGCCCTCGTCGGTGCCGCCGAACCTGAGCAGGCAGGGCAGGGGTGTCGGCGTCTCCCTGAGCGCCTTCCAGACTGCCACCGCTATCGAGTACTGACTCTGGAAGGCCATGCCCGAGCCCGTGAGCACGAGCAACTGGGCCTCCGGCAGCGCCATGATGACCCTCAGAATCCGGTAGCTCTTGAAGGCGGAAAGCCCGCCCGAGGTGTCGGACTCGTTGAGGTTAGCTATGTCCGGCCTTCCGCCCGTGGCCATCTCCCAGAGCATCTTGCCGCCGCCTCCGCATATGTTGGTGGCGATCTTCCAGGCCCCGGGCGGGACCTCGTCCCTCGTCTGCCTGAAGAAGCCCGTGCCCGAAGGGTCCTGCTGGTTGATCGCCGCGACTATCTCCTCCAGAGGGGTCCTCGAGGCCGATCCCGGGGCGCTGCCCTCGAACATGGCCGCGCTCTCATCCGGGATGGCGCTCCTCTCGTACTCCGCCCGGCAGTCCACGGCAAGTGGCAGTCCCGTCTCCGCTATTCCAAGGGGGTTGACTTCCAGCACCAGGAGCCTGTGTCTCAGGAAGACCCCCACCATGCCGGCGAGGAAGCCGCTCAGAGCCTCGTCGAGCAGCCCTTGGGGCGCCGATGCCGCCAGCGCCTCCGGGCCAGGGGGGTCCAGGAGGGAGAAGGCGATCCTGTGCAGGCCGCCGGCCCTGGCTTCCACTCCCGAGCCGCCGGCCTCTCCGAAGAGCAGCAGCCCGCCGGGCTGGGAGGACTCGGAGCCCAGGTCCAGAGTGCAGGCCGCGTACAGCTCTTGCCGGAGCCCGACCTCCCTGGCTATCAGCATGCCCTCGGAGCTGGCCCAGTGTGGGTCCGAGAGCATCCGGCGGCAGGCCTCCCGGTACTCGATGGCGTTTCCCGCTCGCCTGACCAGCCCCTTTGCCTTCCTGCTGGTCAGGCCGGGGACCTGGGCCTTCAGCCAGGCCGGCAAAAAGGGCGGCGAAGAAGGCATGTCCTCATCCGCGGGCACCATGATCGCCTCGACCACGTCCAGGCCCGCGTCCCGGAGAAGGGCCCTTGTTCTATGCTCCGACAGAGCTGGCATTCCCCTCCTCTCTCCGGCTCTTCGACCTGCTTGCCGCGGATCTCATCAGCTCGTCCGTCCTGGAGACGTTCCTCGACCAGTCCCAGACCACGTCGGGAAGCAGCCGGTAGAGGAAGTTGTACTCCGTATAGCAGGTAGCAGTACAGGCCTGGCACGGCAGCTCCGAGGCCGCTTCGAACGCCGCCCGGAAGCCCAGCTCGAGCGCGCTCCGGGCGCGGGGATAGAGACCGATCAGGAGCGAGCACGGGTAGACCAGGCCGTCCACGTCCACGTTGCAGTACATGCGTCCCGCGCTGCATCGGACACCGTGCAGCTTCCCGGGCATCCTGGTCGTGGAGAAGTCGGGCCATCGCGACATGCTCCGCAGGAACCTGCCGGACAGGGCGATCGGGGAGCCCCTGCGGCGCAGCTCGAGAAGCTCGGTGAAGACCTCGCGGTACCGCTCGTCGCCGGGTATCAGCTCGGAGGTGTTCCTGCCGAGTATGTCGTTGTGATGAAGCGTCTGGAAGGTCGCCATGAAGCCGTATCGCCGGGCCGCCTCCAGCACGAAGCCGAGGCTGTCGATGTTGTTCCTGGTTATCACCGTGATGGTCCACAGGCGTACCTTGCCGGAAGCCATTTCGATGGCCTGCATGACCTTATCGAAGCTGCCCGGCTCCCTGTTGGCGTCGTGCGCCTCCCGGGGCCCGTCGAGCGCCAGGACGAGGTGATCGATGCTGGAGAGCACATCCGGCCTGGAGGGCAGCAGATATCCGTTCGAGTCCATGCTGACGTAGATGCCGAGCTCGCGCATACAGGCGCAGAGCTCGACGATGTCGGGTCTGGTGAGCGGCTCGCCTCCCCAGACGCCTATTCTCTGCGTGCCGGCGGCCGCCATCTCCGCGATCAGCTTTCTCCAGACGGCAGTCGGAAGGTCAGGCCTGTTCTGGGACGGTATCTGGCAGTACCTGCACCTGCTCGGGCAGTGGTCGGTCACCGAGGCCATGACGTTCACCGGACGCCTCCTGCCCAAGAGGCCCAGTGCCGCGCTCACGCCCATCCCGAGCTGGCTGGAGAGCTTCACCTCCGCTCACCGCCTCCCGATGGCTGCTCCGGTTTTCCCAGCCATTGCGCACCGTAGACCGAATCCCTTATCCACTTGCTCGCCTGTCTGTTCTGGCCAGTCAGGTAGTGGGCCAGGCAGTACCAGAGCCGGCCCCCTCTCTTCATGGCCCGCATGATCAGGCCGTCCCCGGGATGGGTCTTCCGCCTTCTTCTGTCCATCAGGCGGTCCTCCATCCTCGCCAGGAAGTCGGGCTCCGGCGCCCTCAGCCGGAAGGACGGAACGCTCCGCAGCGGGTACAGCGGGATCTCGCAGAGGTTCTCCATGGTTCCCACGCGCCCGTTCGCTCTGACGACAGTCTCGATGGCAAGAGGATCGAAACCCATCAGCCCGGCAAGTGATGCATCCATAGCCACCCTGTCCTGAGAGAGCGCGACGAAGTCGGTATGGATGGGGGCTCCCGGCCTGGGCCCGCTTCCGTCGAGCGAGACCGTCCCGTCGGCTATCGTGAAGACCACGGGGATCTCCTCGTTGACCCGGCTCAGGAGGTCGGCCAGCCGGTGGTGATCGCTTCGCCTCCGCTCGTCCAGGCAGCCGAGCAGGTTCATCAGGGCACACGAGATGGTCGATCTGTGGTTGGTCTTGACCACCGGTATGGAGACCACCGGCATCCGTGTGCATATCTCTGGCACGGAAAAGGTGAT
>JAFGKQ010000194.1 GCA_016928495.1 Candidatus Fermentibacterales bacterium | reverse complement strand
GTAGATATCACCCCTGCCCGTCAGCACCGTCATGATGGCAAAGACAGGCTTCTCGCCGATGGTGGTCAGGGCGTCCATCATGTCATCGTGGACCGGGTTGCCCTCGAGGGCCAGGGGAAGGGAGTCGGGGCTCATGGCGTGGCTGTGGTTCCGCTCGATGGTGGAGTAGGCAGCCAAACCGGGCACGAAGGCCTTGCGCCCACCGGTATAGCCGGCGAAGTAGTGCGGCTCCACGGAGCCGATCACGAGGATCCCGTCCGCCTCCAGGACGGCCCTGTTGAGGAGGACCTCCGTGCCTCGGGAAGTCGTCCCCGTGCGGACCATCTCATCGGGGTTGCGTGCGTCATGGATGATCAGGTTCCCGCGCTCCGCAGTATGGAGATCGCCGAGAATGGTCTCGAGCTCTTCCTCGGTCGGGCTCCGGTGGGCACCGGTGGCGACGATGAGCCTGTGGGGAACACCCTTCAGATCAGAACGGATGAGCGAGAGGACCTTCGCGGTGGGCGTCGGTCGGGCAGCGTCGTTCACCACGACGAGCAGGCTCTTGCGTTCCCGCAGGAACTCCGTGAGGCTGCTCGGACCCGAGGCAGCCTCGAGGGCATCGCGTATGACCCTCTTCCAGTCGGAGACGGGGACCTCGTTGGGGTAGAGGACAAGGCCACCCTCCGGCACATCCAGCGGGATGCTCCCGTCCGGTCCGTATGGCACCCGCAGTCTCGTTGCGTACACCTCCCGGTCATCCGAGTCATCCTGGGACGTAGTTGAACTAATTCAACTAACTCACTGACAGGCGGATGGGGAGTAAGTTGAATTAGTTCAACTACGTCCCCAACGAGCGACGCCGGATTCGTAGGCGTCGTTGCCGGCAGTGTCGTTGACCACGAACAGAGGCATGCGCTCTACCGTGAGCCTCCTGATGGCCTCCGGGCCCAGGTCCTCGTAAGCCACGATCTCAGCGGCCTTCACCGCGGACGCGATGCCGGCGGCAGCTCCCCCGATGGCAGCGAGGTAGACGGCCCCGTGCTCGACCATGGCATCGCGAACCTCCTGCGAGCGGGGGCCCTTGCCTATGCAGGCCTTCATGCCGTTCTCCATGAGGATCGGGGTATAGGGGTCCATCCTGTAGCTGGTGGTAGGGCCGGCCGAGTTCATGACCTGTCCCGGGCGGGCCGGGGCCGGGCCGACGTAGTAGATCACCGAGCCCTCCAGCTCGAAGGGTAGCTCCTTGCCTTCCTGAATCAGAGCGACCAGCCTCTTATGGGCCGCATCCCTGGCCGTGTAGACCTCGCCTGACAGGAGCAGCTTGTCGCCGGCCTCGAGCTCTTTCAGAAGGTCGGTCCTGAGCGGTGTTCTCATCTCGACTGTCTTCATGATGACGCCTCCGTAGACGGGCAGGGCCCGCTAGATCTTCTTCTCTCCGTGCCTGCAGGCATGGCACTGGATGTTAACGGCTACCGGCATGGACGCGATGTGGCAGGGGAAGGTCTTGATGTGAACGGCGAGAACGGTCGTCCTTCCACCAAAGCCAGCGGGACCTATGCCCAGATCGTTGCACTTCTCCACCAGCTCCTTCTCGACGGCGGCGAAACGCGGATCCTCGCTGGGCTGGCCGAGGGGCCTCATCAGGCTCTCCTTGGCGAGCAGGGCCGCCTTCTCGAAGCAGCCACCTATCCCGACACCAACGACGATGGGTGGGCAAGGGTTCGCCCCTGCTTCGCGGACGCGCTCGATGACGAAGTTCTTGATGCCCTCGATGCCGTGAGCAGCCGTGAGCATCCGTATCTCGCTCATGTTCTCGGAGCCGCCGCCCTTCGGAGCCACCAGGACCCTGATGTTCTCTCCCGGCACGATGCGCGTGTGGACGACCGCAGGGGTATTGTCGCCGGTGTTCTTGCGGTCGAACACCGGGTCAGACACCATGGACTTGCGCAGGTAGCCCTCCTTGTAGCCCTGGCGCACCCCCTCGTTGACCGCCTCGTCGAGGTCGCCTCCGACGAGGTGCACGTCCTGCCCTATCTCCAGGAAGACCACCGCCACGCCGGTGTCCTGGCACGTGGGCATCTGCTTCTCCTCGGCGATCCTGTAGTTGTCTATGATGACGTCCAGTATCTCCCTGCCGAGGGGCGATTCCTCGCTCTCCCGGGCCGACTTCAGGCTCTGCTTGAGGTCATCCCCGAGGTAGATGTTCGCGGAGATGCACAGGTCCCTCACAGCCTTCGTCACTTCAGAGACATCGATCTCTCTCAAGGCTTCCTAACCTCCCGTTCTCTTCCGGAGCAGATCCGGAAGCTCGTCTATCACGTCGGCAACCGGTATGCCCGCCGCTTCCAGGGCCGCCACCTTCGCCTCCGCCGTTCCCGAACCACCGGAGATGATCGCTCCGGCATGGCCCATGCGCTTCCCCGGGGGTGCCGTGCGACCCACGATGAACCCGGCTACGGGCTTCGACATGGACTCGGCGACGAAGCGGGAAGCATCCTCTTCGTCTGAGCCTCCTATCTCCCCGACCAGCACGACGGCCTCCGTGTCGGGGTCTTCCTCGAAGAGCTCGAGGTAGTCGACGAACTTCATGCCTCCGACCGGGTCGCCGCCCATGCCCACGGCAGTGGACTGGCCCATGCCCGCCTTCGAGAGGCTCCTCACAACCTCGTAGGTGAGGGTGCCGCTTCGGGACACCACGCCGACTCCGCCCCGATCGAAGATGTCCCCGGGCATGATGCCAACCTTCGCCTTGCCCGGCGAGATCAGACCGGGGCAGTTGGGGCCTACGAGCCTTACGTCCATCGTCTCGATCTCCGCGACCACCCTCGACATCTCCGAGACAGGGATGCCCTCGGTTATGGCCACTACCAGCTCGATGCCGGCGTGCGCAGCTTCCAGAATGGCATCACCGGCCGCGCTCGCCGGGACGAACAGCACGCTGCAGTCGGCACCGGTCTTCTCGACGGCCTCCGCAGCAGTGTCGAACACCGGGAAGCCCTCGTACATGCTTCCGCCCCTTCCGGGGTGAACGCCTGCCACGACCCTGGTGCCGTACTCCTTCATGAGCTTCGCGTGGAAGGCCCCGTCACGACCGAGGCCCTGCACGAGAAGGCGCGTCCTGTCGTCTATCAGGATGCTCATGAGGCACCTCCGGATGCTCCGGCCTCCGCCAGGCCGATGGCTCTCCTGGCTCCCTCGGTCATGTCGGAGGTCGCGCTGATCCCCGTCTCGGAGAGTATCCTGACGCCCTCGCGCTCGTTGGTCCCGGTCAGCCGCACGACCATGGGAGGAGGGTCACCCATGCTGCCCAGGGCTTCCACCAGGCCCCTGGCGACATCGTCGCAGCGCGTTATCCCACCGAAGACGTTGACGAAGACGGACCTGACGTTCGAGTCCCGCATCAGCAGCTTCATGGCGCCGACGACCTTCTCCGGGCTGGAGCTGCCCCCGATGTCGAGGAAGTTGGCCGGAGTACCGCCCAGGTGCTTGATGAGATCCATCGTCGCCATAGCCAGGCCCGCTCCGTTGACCATGCAGCCTACGCTCCCGTCCAGTCTGACGTAGCTCAGGCCCATCCTCTTCGCCTCCTGCTCCTTCCGCTCCTCGTCAGTTGGCAGCCGGAGCTCCTCGAAGTCAGGATGCCTGTACAGAGCGTTGTCATCGAGCACTATCTTGGCGTCCAGCGCGACCAGGCTGCCGTCGGTGAGCAGCGCCAGGGGGTTTATCTCGGCAAGTGACGCATCGCAGCCGTCGAAGCACCTCCAGAGATCCACCATGATCCGGGCGCAGGCAAGCACCTGCTCTTTCGAATCGAACAGCCTGAAGGCCATGCCCCTGGCCTCGAAGGACCTGAGACCGTAGCGGGGGTCTATCGTGTGGAAGAAGATCCTCTCGGGGGTCGACCTGGCCACTTCCTCGATGTCCACACCGCCGGAGGCGGAGGTCATCAGGACCGGCCTGCGCTTGCGCCTGTCGGTGGTTATCCCCACATAGAACTCGGAGCCGATGGACTGGGCCGGATCCACCAGCACCCTCTCCACGGGATAGCCCTTGATGGTCATCCCGAGTATCCCCGATGCGGCCTCCCGGCACTCCTCGACGGTGCGCACCAGCTTGACGCCGCCAGCCTTGCCTCTTCCACCGGCCTTCACCTGGGCCTTCACCACCACGGGCAGGCCCAGCCTCTCCGCCGCGGAGACAGCCTCTTCGACACGGGTCGCAACCAGTCCCTCCGGGACCGGAAGGCCGTACTGGCGGAACAGCGCCTTCGCCTGGAACTCCTCTAGTTTCATTGCTCCCCCATAACCTCGGAACCTGTTGATGCGCACGAAGGAACTTCAGAAAAAGGAACGAATGGGCAGCCCCGCGAAGGGCTGGAAGAGGAAAGATACGAAACCCGGACGCGGGGTCAACGAGCCGGGCGCCCACGGCCTTCCCAGCAAGATCGATTCAGCCTATCATACGGCGCCGTACAACGACTCTGGAGGCGACACGGAGGGACAATGCCGGGCGACGCATTCGACGAGACGGGCAGGCTCCTGATTCCGCTGAGGTCATCGGGAGAGAAACGGGTCAGCGAGGATGTCGTGGTCAACGCAGCCTACTGCCCCAATGGCCACAACCTGATAAGCTTGCACCACGAGGTGGCGGGGCAGCCGGGGATAGTGCTCAGGTTCTGGGGAAAGCGGTCGGGCGAAGGGTTGCTGGCGCTATCCGCCAGGCTGGGTGATTCCTCGTACGAGCTGATCGAGGGGCAGGTGGATCCCGAGGAGGTCCTCCAGTTCAAGTGCCCGATCTGCGGCACCGACCTTGACACTCTCTCGGACTGCCCATGCACGACCTTCGCCACCAGGGTAATGGCCTACCTCTACCCAAGACGGGACCCCTACCACGCAATCGCTTTCTGCACCGTGCTCTCGTGTCCCAACTCGGCCGTGATCCGGTCCGGCGAAGTGATAAGGTCGGAGTCGGACAGGCAAACGCCCTGGGAAGAGCCATCCTAGACGGCGAGCGGGACTTGAGCCAGGGGCCCACTCCTCTTCGAAGCCTTCCCCGGGATCCGGGCAGGGCTGTCGGCTTCCTGTGCCTGGCTCTGTTCCTCTCGGGCGCAGCCGGTCTCCTCTTCGAGGTCGTCTGGGTCCGTCAGCTCTCTCTCATACTCGGATGCAGCGTTCAGGCCGTGACGGCGGTGTTCGTGGCCTACATGGGCGGCATGGCCGCCGGAGCCTGGCTCCTGGGCCCACTGCCCGACAGGCTGGGGCCGCAGGGATCGATCGTCCTCTACGCC
>JAFGKQ010000193.1 GCA_016928495.1 Candidatus Fermentibacterales bacterium | reverse complement strand
TCATCGTCCCGGAGCCCGGAATCATCTTCGGCGGCGGCCTCCAGCAGCGGGTTCTCCCGGAGCTCGGCCTCGATGAGCTCCTCGAGCTCGAGCGACGGCATCTGGAGCATCTCCAGGGACAGCTTGAGCTTCTGCGTGAGGATCAGCTTCTGCTGCTGGGTGAGCCTTAGCTCCTGTCTGAGATCCATAGGAAGCCCCACATGCCGCCGGCCCCGCGAACAGCCTCGAAGCGGCTAGAGCCGGAACCTCTCGCCCAGGTATATCTTCCTGGCCTCAGGGTCGTTGGCCAGCTCTTCCGCAGAGCCGGATATCAGCACTTTTCCGTCGTACATTATGTAGGCTCTGTCGGTTATTGCAAGGGTCTCGCGGACGTTGTGGTCCGTTATCAGGACACCGATCCCGAGCTTCCTGAGGGTGCGGACTATCTCCTGGATCTCCGCCACCGCGATGGGGTCTATCCCCGCGAAGGGCTCATCGAGCAGCATGAAGCCGGGGTTGGTCACCAGAGCCCGGGCTATCTCGACCCTTCTCCTCTCGCCGCCCGAGAGCGTGTAGGCCTTCTGTCGGGCCACCCTGTCTATCCCCAGGTCCTCCATCAGGCCCTGAAGGCGCTCGCGGCGCTCCCGGCCGGAGATGGGAAGCGTCTCGAGGATGCTCACGAGGTTGTCCTCGACGGTCATCTTGCGGAAGACGCTCGACTCCTGGGGCAGATAGCCTATGCCCAGCCTGGCCCGGCGGTACATGGGCAGGCCGGTGATGTCCGTGTCGTCCAGGAAGACGCTGCCGGAGTCCGGGCGTATGAAGCCGACTATCATATAGAAGGTGGTGGTCTTGCCGGCCCCGTTCGGGCCCAGAAGGCCCACCGTCTCGCCCCTGCCGAGGCGGATGCACATCCTGTCCACGACCCGGCGCTTCCTGTAGGTCTTGACCAGGTCGCCCGTCCTCAGCTCTTCGAACCCGCACTCAGAGGCCTTCCGCAATCCGAGCCTCCCGGGTGTCAATCGGAGGAGTGGTAGCCATAGGTTCCGGCCACCCCTCCGCTGGCGGTAACCACTTCCAGCGTTCCATCATCGAACTCGAACGTCAGGATCTCTCCCCTTACCGTGTTCGTCTCCGCTCTCGAGGCAGCCTCGCCTCCGCTCTGAACCGTGACCTCGGCACTGCCGGAGAGCGATACCGAGTCGATCAATCCGCCACTGAAAACGAAGAGCGCGTGCTGAGCGGACATCCACGTCTCTCCGGGGGGATCCTGCTCCCTGTCCACGAAATGGCCCTTCGAGTTCCCGTCCACCCTCACCGACTCGATCTCCCTCTCGTCGAGCAGGAGCTCCTGCCAGTCTCCGGAGAGCTCGCCATCAGGGGAGCTGAGGACGGGACTGCCCACGAGCTCGATCCTCTCTTCGTCGCCGTAGTAGGTGGCGTACTCCGCGGTCGCGGTGAATGACTCCGAGGGCACGTCTATGCGGACGTTGCCCTGCGCCTCGGCTCTGCTCGAGTCGGGGAAGAACTCGAGCCTGTCGCTGTGCACGGTCATCGTATCGCCGTCCTCGGCCCTGATGAGCACTGGGCTCTCGGTCACGAACAGGCTTCCCCTGTCCCTGTCGTAGAGGGCGTACTCGCCCCTGACCTCGCCGAGCCACGGGCCGCGCATCACTACGCTGTCGCGAGCCAGGGCCTTGCCCGATTCCCTGTAGTAGGTGACCTCGTGGGCCTCCAGGGTGTTATCGGAGTCCGAGAGCACTACTCCGCCGGTCAGGATGACCGTCCCCGATCCCCGGTCGTACAGGAGAGTCTCGCCGGTTCCCTCGAGCGAGTCGGCCACGATCCTGACACCTCCCTCGAAGAGCGCTCTCTCCTGGTTCTGCCAGACACGGCCCTGGGGAGCGTAGACCGAGACCTCTCCGTCAGTCACGACCACGTTGCCCTGCAGGTCTATGATCACCTCTCCATCAGGCTGCTCTCTCGCGCTTGCGTTGTCCGCAGTCACCGTGAAGACCCCGGCCCGGGACAGGGAGAGCAGCAGCAGGGCCGCGGCAAGGGTCGCCCTCACTCCGGGATCTCCCCCGAATAGACTGCGCTGAAGCTCTCGAGTATGTCCACGCCTTCCTCGCTGGGCCCGAGCCTGGTGTCGAGACGGGCGCCTGTGCCGGAGAGAACGCTGGTCGAGAGGCTGTCCCGGATCGTCAGAACCACGAAGCAATCCGACTCGAAGGTCCCCTCATCTTCGGACCATACGAGCTCCTGAGTGCTCAGGTGCCTGCCGTCCGTCGTCTCGACCTCGACATCACCCCAGACCCTCATGAGCCCCGACGACTCGAATATCTCGCCCGAGTCGCCGGTCAGCACCGTGGAGGGCTCGTCGAGGTCGAAGAAGGTCACCTCGACGGCTGCCAGCACCACGACGCTGTCCACCTCCCTGTAGCTGGCCGTGGCGCCGGCCAGTCTCCACTCCCTCAGGCCCCTGTCGGTCTGAGTGAGCTCGTAGCCCTGCACTGCCTGCTTGCGTGAGGAGTCGTCGTCCTCGCTCATGAGGCCGTCCGAT
>JAFGKQ010000192.1 GCA_016928495.1 Candidatus Fermentibacterales bacterium | reverse complement strand
TCTGTCTGCCCGGGGTCCTGTTCCTGCTCCAGCTGGGCCCTGAGAAGCCATTCCGCGGCTCTTTCACCGTCCCCGAGCGCCTCGAGCGCGAGAGAGGCTATCAGTGCCGCCTCTGACCGTATCACGGGCTCCGGGCTCGACTCGTAGAGCGGGATGGCCAGACGGAGCGCATCGTCCGGGAACCCGGTTGCCAGGCACTGCCGGGCCGCATCCATGGCAAGCGGCAGGATGTGCTCGCTCTCCGGATGCTCCTCCGCGAGTATCTCGAGCGCCTCGAGCTGCAATGCCCGCACCTCGGCGGAGTCGATCCCCTCCTCCTGATCGAAAGCTCTCTGGTAGGACCGGCAGGCCATGACGCAGGCCTGCTCCCGGGCGTGCTCGAGATCATCGTTCCAGACGATCTCCATGTAGACATCGCCCGCATCCGAGTGGGCACCGAGAGCAGAGAGAGCCTCCCCGAGGGTCCAGGTCAGCTCCAGTTCCTGCTCTCCATCGAGCCCGTAGTCGCTGGCGTACTCCTGGAGCAGTGCCAGAAGCGCGGCCCATCTGCGGCGGGCAGCCTCGCCCTCCTGGCGGGGAGCGTCCAGGGCCATTCTGTGGCTCTCGCTGATGCCCTGCAGCAGCAGCCGTTGTCTGAGGGAGTCCGCGGCACGGTTGCCCTCCATCTCCTCCAGCGTCCTCAGGGCTGCCGGCCAGTCTCCGCTCTCGGCCTGCCGGTTCGCCAGACCGAGGCCTCTCCTGACCTCCGACACCTTCCTGATGAAGAGCAGAGCAAACACGATGACGACCATCACTGCCACGATGAGCACGATCCTCGGGAGCCTCGAGGCCCGGCGCCTGCTTCCTGCTCCCTGCTGATTCGACGCCCCGGGGGACCCGGCAGGCACCGGTGCTGCTGGCTGCCGGGGGGCAGAGGCAGCCTCCGGCGGGACCGGCGCCTCCGCAGTCCTCGATGCCGGCTCCCTCAGGCTTCCGGCCAGAGTGCCCAGGAAGGCATCCGTGAGCCCTTCGGGCGCCTCCATCCACTGATGAGCGCTGATGTAGTACCTCAGGGCCATCGAGGGCTCGGCCCCCTCCAGTACTACGGGGATGATGGGAACGCCGGCGTTCACCGCATGCTCGACCTCCCTGCGAACCTGGGCCGACTGGTTCGAGCTGGAGGTCAGGAGTAGGATCATCGCCCTGGCATCGGCGATACCCATCATGATCGCCTCGGCCCAGTCCGAACCGGGCCTGATGTCCCTCGGAGCCATCCAGCACCGGAGCCCGCTGGTCTCGAGGTGGGCGCAGACCCTGAGGGAGCTGTCCATGTCCCTCGTGGAGTGGCTGATGAAGATGTGTCCTGCCCCGGGACTCGTGCCCTGCATGCAGTTCCCTCCCAGGCTGGTCGAGCAGACTCTACTACATTATCCATGCTCCACCAATGCGGGAGCGTATCGAATCGTGACGGAATCCGCGAAAGCGCGACGGCACTCCAGAGGCATCATGCAGCTTGTCCTGGTTCTGGTGATCGCCCTGCCCGGTTTCGCAGGCGATCCAAGGGAAGGCGAGAGGACAGGGCTCCTGAGCGAGCACCTCTCCACGCTTTCGGGCGATGAGCCCCAGGGGCTGTGGAGGCGGTTCTCCGTCTACATCGAGGGCAACCCCGTCAGAAGGAGCCCCGCGGTGCTGTTCCTGTCACGAGATGGCTTCGTGCTCGCACTGCCCGTAGACCTCGTCGCGGGAGAAGCCGCCTTCGGGAGCGGGGACCCGCGCTCGGTGACGCTGAGCCCGGACGAAGACCCGGAGGACACGCCAGCGCACGATCTTGCCCTTGGGGACCTGGTCTACGACTACGAGATCTCCGCCGGAGGCAGGGTGCTCAGCCTCTATTCCACCGATCCCCGCAGCGGCGTCGTCGCCCGCGAGCTCTACGAGAGGCTGGAGCCTTCTGGACTCGAGGCAGCCGGGCTCGAAGCGTCAGCCCTGGAGGAGTTCCTGACACTTGCCCTGAACGCGGCAGGCGCGCCCTGAGCCAGCCGGCGGGTGACGGGCTGCCGGCGCGCTCATTGACAGGCAACCCGGGTATTCCTTGATTCCATCGATCGAGTTGCGCGTGACCTGCCGCCCGCCGAGGAACCCGGGAAGGGAGGGACATGGCACAGGGCGCCTATCTTCTGATCAGTGTGCAGGCTGGCACGGAGCTGGCCGTGCAGAGCAAGCTCCACCAGATGGAGTGCCTGAAGCACTCCGGTGTCGTGACAGGGATGTACGACATCATCTGCTACGTGGAGGACGAGAACCTCGAGACCCTCAAGCAGGACATCTACAAGATCCGCAAGACGGACTTCATAACCTCGACGATCACCTGCTTCGCCTTCAACATAGGAAGCTGACGGAGTACCACCTGTTCCCGGGGCGCGAAGCTCAGTGCGAGGGCTTCGCCTCGGGTCCGGAGAGCACGTTGCGGTAGTAGCTATGCGCAGTGTAGAGCGCGGCTGCAGGGTTGTGGCCGGTCACCCTGTCCTTCGCCACCAGCACGGTGACGGGAGCGCGACTGAACCGGAAGAACAGCGAGTCGTGACCTACGCAGAGCCCGATCAGCACGTTCAGCTCCGATCCGAAGCGATCCAGGATCATGGCCTGAGCTATCGGACTGCACATCGACTCGAAGCAACCGGGCCTGATCTTCTGATCGTCTCTGACGCCGATGGTTTCCTTTGGCAAGCGGCCGGCCTTGCAGGCCACTGAGACCACCTCGAAGCCCCGGCTCTCGAGCACTCTGCTGAAGATCCGCGCCTCCTCGAACAACCCCGTGCAGAATGCTACTCCGATGCGCTTCATGCCGAGCTTTGCTGCGAACTCGCAAATCTCGAGCGCTCTGGGCTTCACGGGGCGCGGCGCCGGTTCCGGACCGGTCCGATCGGCGTAGCATTCGCCCTCCTGCACCGAGGCGGCAAGCGCCAGCGCCGAGACCGCATCGGAGCCGTATTGCTCGAGCGCCTCATCGACCAGGTCCGCGAGGTTGAGGGTAGGGCACCACGACGGACCGGTGCCGCCGGGATCGACACAGGCCCTGAGCTTCTCCGCGCAGTGCGCGCACCTCGGCATTCTCTCGTCTTTCGACCGGTTCATGGTCCTGGCCATCCTCCCGTTCCTGCGTGGGCGAGTTTCCCGTTGGCGGTCATGCGAACCTGCCGTCGGAGCACTGACGGCTCGCTCTTCTTGCCGTCTTCTCGAGCCAGCCCGTACGCACACCGCCTGCCTCGTCGAACCCGGGCACGTAGGGCTTGATGTCCAGGAGAGGAGTCCCGTCGAGCATGTCCACGTTCCTGACATGGAGAGCGCAGCCGTCCACCCGGCTCAGCTCGACGATCGACAGCCCGATCGGATTCGGTCTTCGGGGCGCTCTCGTGGAGAACAACCCTCGAAGCTCCGTGTCCATGTACGGGACGACCTCGAGGTCGTATCCGCGGCTCATGTGAAGATGATAGATCAGGATGACGTGAGAGAAGCCGTCGAGGTCCCTCAGCCCGGGCCCGTACCTCGGGAAGACCTCGACCCTGCCCTCGACGCCGGCCGCTCCCGCGGGCTGGATGGGCATGCCCTCGAGGCGGTCGAACGGGGTATGGATGACGCCAATTGCCTTGAACCCGATTCTCGATGGCCGCAACCTGTCAGCCAAGCTCACCTCCATGTCGCTCGTGTATCCCACGTTGTTCCAGGAGCCTCTCGACCCGGGCCAGGAAGCTGCTCCAGCGGAACCACAGCATGTCCCCGGTCTCGACCTCCAGTCGAATCCCCGGAAGGACCTCCGGGACGAACGCGTGCTCGTCGAGGAGCGCGAGAATGGCCTCGCAGGACTCTCTCCTTATGCGCTCGGCCTCCCGGATGTACCCGTGGTCCTCCGCGTCGTTGGCGCTCCCTATTGCGTGGAGCAGCTTCTCGAGCTGCCGGAGGGCAGCGGTTCGCTCGTCCGGGATCGAGGTCACTCCGCTACTGGAGCTCCGAGGTGCAGTTGGGGCAGCGAGTGGCCTTAAGCGGAATGGCGGTGAGGCACCTCGGGCACTCCTTCGTCGAAGGCGCTGCCGGAGCTTCCTCCCGCTTTCTCCTCATGCGGTTCATCTGTTTCACGACCGCGAAGATGGCGAAGGCCACGATCACGAAATCGAGTATGGTGCCCACGAACATGCCGTAGTTCAGGGTCACTGCCTCAGCCGACCCGGTCGCTGCCCTGAGCGTCACGGATAGCTGCGAGAAGTCTACGTTGCCGAGCAGGAGCCCGATCGGCGGCATGATCACGTCGTTCACCATTGAACTGACGATCTTCCCGAACGCCGCCCCGATCACGATCCCGATCGCCATGTCCATGACGTTGCCACGCATGGCGAACTCCCTGAGCTCACGAAGCATCTTCATCCTGCGCCTCCCTAGCGTTTGCGGAGCCCCCTTCTTACCCCCGTCGATCCTCATCAGACAGCCGCCATGGCGACCTCCCGGATCGGCCCCTCGAGAACCTGCAGGTCAACTGCCAGGTGTGCTCGTCAGGATACACCTTCCAGTGTGCATCGAGCGCATGGTCTGCCAGCACCCCGCTGATACCGTCCTCCGCGGGGAAGTCCTTCACGACCTCGAAAACACGTCCGTCCGGAATCGTCCTGCGTTCCGGGGTATCTCCGAAGGTGTCCAGTCGCCTGCTCGCCTGCGGGTCCGCACCGGCGGTCCGGTCCGGGAGCAGGATCAGCGCTCCGGGCTCGAGCGTGGCGTGCAGGGCCACAAGCAAGTCAGGGACCCTCCTTCGTGGCATGTGAGATCACCACCAGTGTGCGAAGGCTGCATCGAAACCTCCGGAAACGCCTTCGAGCACATAGGCTTCTGCGACCATCAACTCGAAGTTGGGGAAACCATGCAGCCTCTCGGAAGCAATAGCCATCATGGACGGGTTGACGTCCGTTGTCAGTACCGATCCGGCGGTCTGTGCGATCACCTCCGTCCAGTAGCCCGTTCCGCAGGCGATCTCCAGCACCTTCCTGTCCTCGAGGAGCCTCCGGAACCTCTCTTTCATGGGAGCGCGGAGCTCCTCCGCAACGGGATCGTCATAGCCGGCCGTCGCATCGTACAACGGCGCCCTGGCGTCGTAGTACTCGGCCACGGCATCGATGCCCGCGAGATCATATCCACTTCCGCACCCGGCGCCGATAGCGAAGGTAGTCGTCTGCGAACTGCCGCTGCAGCGTCTGCTCCTCCTGCCCCACGAACAGCCTCTCCACCAGCAGGCCGAACATGACGGGGACCGCGAACGGTGTGACCGAGCCGAGGAGAAGGGCCACTCCGAGCAGGATCAGGACCATGCCGAGGTACATGGGGTGCCGCGAGATCCGGAAGACACCCCCCGTGACCAGTCGGAACGGCGTCTCGAAGGGGCTGACGACGGTTCCCGAACGCTTGAAGGCCCGGTCAGCAGCCAGGTTCAGCCACACCCCGGCGGCGACGGGAACAAGCCCCGCGGCACACCAGGGGAAGCTCAGGACCCGTTTCAGGGGCACGACCAGGTGTAGGATCACCGAGAGCAGCACCGCGACCAGGAACCAGTCGGGCGGGAGCACTCTCCTCATGCCCTGACCAGGAAGCAGACGAGTGGAGCGAGAGCCGTCCAGGCGAGTACCAGCGACCACAGGCGGCCCCGGAGCAGGTTGTAGTCCATGAGCAGCCTCTTCCAGGGGTGACCGACGACGCAGTGACCGAACAGGAGCTCGAAAAGGACGGTCATCAGTACCCAGATGCCGCCGACCAGCATCGCCTGGCCCGATGTGCCCAGCGGGAACATGCCGGTAAGACCCCATACGTATGCAGCGAACAGAGCGATGATGATCAGGGTGGAGAGCTGGTGCGCCCTCAGCTCGCCCATGCGGCGACCATAGGTCTTCTCCCGGACCACCCCGTTGAGAACCGCGAGCACCGCCATGCCCAGCCAGCCTGCCGCGTAAGGCAGCAGGAGCCTCATCGCCCGGCTCCGGACCCGGCTCGTGCTATGCGCCCTCTGGCGACACGGACGAGCAACGGAAGGCCCTCGAGCATCATATCCCGCTGCTTCGGCATGGCCCTCCCGGGGTAGGCTCTTCTGGCCGTCAGAACGAGCGAGGAGAACTCCGGGAGCGCCGATACTGCCCATTCGGCGGCTTCGGACTTGGAGATTACGACATCCCGTGACTCGTGGCTCATGACGATCCTGCACAACTGGAGCACGCAGTAATCGGGATACTCGCTCAGATGGTCCAGCACGTAGGCCATCTCCGATTCCAGAGCTTCCTCGAGCTCCGACCAGGCCGGCGGAACGATGATCTCCGACGGCTCCGGGCCGTGAAGCGTAATGCCTCTCCCGGCAAGAAGGTGAGCCCGGTGAAGGGCCCAGGAATGGTCCGTCGCCCTCCGCCACATCTGGCTTCGGGGCGGGCTGGAGCCCCGGGCATCGTCGAGTAGTACGTAGTAGCCGTCCATACCGCAGCCGAGCGGCGGGTAGTCCGAGCACAGGCGATCATGGAGCTGCTCGAGCATGCGTCTCTCGCCCTCGCCCAGCGGCGACGCGAGCAGGACATGGAAATCGATATCGCCGGTGGGGACGTCGCCCGGCAGGACGGCAGCGCCATGCAGCCAGGCGGCGCACAGCCGGTCTCCCAGCACGGAGCGGAGTCCCTCTGCGAAGCTCTCCGCGACCCTCTTCAACTGGCGGGGGATGTCCACGATGCCTCCCCGTCAGGGCCTGTCACTCTCCAGCCGCTCTACCAGGGACTCGTACTTCTCGTGGATCATCCTCTGGTCGAACGCCATGAACTCCCGCAGCATCGCCTGGTCCTCCTCCTGCGTGAGATAGGCCCGGGATGCAGGAAAGAAGTCCTTGTCCTCCTTCTCGATATGCCTCGGGTAGAAGCTCGTGAGCGTCCCGAGATGGCGCGAGATGTCCCGGAGTGCCGAGGCATCGCCCTCCCTGTAGCGAGCGTTGGCCTCGACCAGAGCCCTGACCGTCTCCCTCCCGAAGGCATGCTCCTCGATCAGCTCCCGCATGACACGTCTGTCCCTCTCGGACAGCGGCCGCTTGTCCAGCTCCCTGAAGAGGATATCCTCCTCCTTGCCGTGGTGGGTCCTGTCGGCGTAGGTGCGGATGAAGTCGACAGCGGTTTCCACCAGCCCGGGCTCGATGGATCCCTCCCCGTCGATCCGCGCAATCGCCTCCCTTACTATCGAGATCATCCTCTCGATCAGCCTGTGCTCTATCATCAAAGGTCCGCGAGCCTGCATCATGCCCTCCCTCCCGCGGCAGCATCGCTTCTCTGCACTCCCGGAAAACGGCGCCGGAGCTCTTCCAGGAGGCGAATAGCCAGCTCCCGCCGGAGAAGCTCCATCCCCATCCTGTCCTTCTCGAGCCACTGGTCCTCGGGCTTCCCGGCAAGGTGCGCCATCAGCTCCGGTATCGGGCGGACCTGTTCCCGTGTTGCTGAGTGTCCGGCATCCATGTCGCTCCCGGTGCCAGCGTGGGAATGTCCTCGGCTCTCCCCGAGTATAGGCCGAAGAGGTAGCTTAGGCTAATCGGGACCGGCAAGGGAACGGGAGGAGACAACCATGAGGACCATCCTGACAATGGTGCTGGCGACGGTCATGCAGTTCCAGGGCTCCTGCGACTCGGAGCCGCAACCGCAGCAGGAAGGGGCCGCTCCTGACCTGCCGGCCCTCGTGGAAGGGAACACGGGCTTCGCGCTTGCCCTGTTCGAGAGACTCTGCGCCGAGAGTCCTGCCGAGAACCTGTTCTTCTCGCCCTACAGCGTGTCCTGCGCTCTCGGCATGACCTGGGCTGGGGCCAGGGGAGAGACCGAGTCCCAGATGACGGAGGTCCTCGGCTTCTCTCTGCCGCAGGCCAGCCTCCACGCCTCTTTCGCCGAGCTGGGGCAGAAGCTCGATCCGGAGCACAGGGCGTCCCGGTACGCGCAGGATGCCGAGCCACTCACGCTGGAGGTGGCGAATGCGATCTGGGTCCAGTCCTCGTTCCCCCTTCTCGATGAATACGTCGATCTGGTGGAGCGGGAATACGGTGCGGAGGCCAGGAACGTCGACTTCAGGGCCGACCCGGAGTCCCAGAGGATCCTTATCAACGACTGGGTCGCCGGGCGGACGAGGGACAGGATACGCGACCTGCTCGCGCCCGGTACCATCACCACGGACACCAGGGTGGTGCTGACGAATGCGGTCTACTTCAAGGCATCATGGATGAGCCAGTTCGACGAGTACTCCACGTGGAGCGACGAGTTCACCCTTCCCGACGGCTTCGTCATCGAGGTTCCGATGATGCACCAGACGGAGAGCTTCCCCTACTACCGGGGCTGTGGCTGCACGGCGGTCTCGCTGCCCTACTCGGACGGCCAGAGCAGCATGCTGCTGCTTCTTCCCGACGGGGAAATCGGTGAACTCGAGGGGAGCCTGGACCCGGAGGATCTCCGGACGATAGGCCAGGACCTTCGCAACGAGAGGATCAGCCTGGCGGTACCGTCATTCGAGTTCACGAGCTCCTTCTCGCTCAAGGAGACGCTCGAGGGGATGGGGATGACGAACGCCTTCGACTCGGACCTGGCGGACTTCACGGGATTCACCGGACACAGGGACCTCTACATCAGCGCCGTGATCCACAAGGCATTCGTGAAGGTGGACGAGACGGGCACCGAGGCCGCGGCCGCTACGGCCGTCGTCATGGCGCTGGCTGCTGCGCCGCCGCCACCTGTCATAGAGGTCAGCTTCGACAGGCCGTTCCTGTTCCTCGTGATGGACGACCTCACCGGCTCCATACTGTTCATGGGCCGGGTAGCCGATCCGTCCATCTGAGGGTCCTGGCCAGCCCGACGGGAATAGCATGGGCCGGCATCCGGTAAGGACTGCGGGAGGCCCCGGGTTTCCCTATCGACATGACGGGAGGAGGAGGAAGAAGATGAGACTTCTGCCCATTATCGCTCTTGCGGCTGCTCTGCTCCAGCCTGCTCTGGCTTCCGTGACGAGCCCCGCGGAGGATCTGCCTGCCCTGGTCGACGGCAACACGGAGTTCGCTCTGGACATGTTCGGGCTGCTCTCGGCCGAGGCATCCGACGGGAACCTCTTCTTCTCCCCGTTCAGCATCTCGTCGGCTCTGGGGATGACCTACGCAGGAGCCAGGGGCGGAACAGAGGAACAGATGGCCGATGTCCTGCACTTCAGGCTACCCCACCTGTCCCTGCACCCCTGTTTCCATGCTCTTCTGGACAGGATGGACGCGGACTACAGGGCAGCGCTGGCAGACGAGGACGCGGAACCGCTCATCCTCGAGGTTGCCAATGCCATCTGGGTGGAGAGGAGCTTCCGGCTACTCGACGACTACGTCGACATCGTGGTCGAGCAGTATGGAGCCGAAGCCAGGAACGTCGACTTCATCAACGATCCGGAGACTCAGAGACTGACTATCAACGAGTGGGTCAGTGAGAGGACCAGCAACAGGATACAGGATCTCCTGGCCCCCGGGACCATAACCGGCCTTACCAGGGTCGTCCTGACGAATGCGATCTACTTCAAGGGGACCTGGCTGAGCGAGTTCGACGAGGGGGTCACGCGCGAAGAGGACTTCACGCTGCTCGACGGCACGATCGTCAGGGTCCCCATGATGCACCAGACCCATACCTTCAGTGCCGGCCGCGGCCCGGGATGCTCCGCCATCCGGCTTCCCTACTCCGATGCTCTGAGCAGCATGCTGATCATCCTGCCGGACGGAGACCTTTCAGGCTTCGAGGAGGGACTCGACCGGGAGACCCTGGAGGCTGTCTTTTCCAGCCTCTGCCCCGTCGAGACGGTACTGAGCATGCCTTCGTTCGAGTTCTCGACCGGCTTCATGCTCAATGACGCCCTCATATCACTGGGGATGACGGACGCCTTCGACGAGGCGCTGGCGGACTTCAGCGGGTTCACCGGAGGCAGGGACCTCTTCGTGAGCGCCGTCATCCACAAGGCGTTCGTGAAGGTGGACGAGACGGGCACGGAGGCTGCGGCCGCGACCGCCGTGGTCATGAACATGACCACCAGCGCACAGCCCCATCAGCCTTTCGTGTTCAGGGTGGACAAGCCCTTCCTGTTCCTGGTCATGGATGACCTCACGGGCTCGATCCTGTTCATCGGAAGGGTGGCTGACCCGAGGGCCTGAGGCACGGGTCCGGTCAGCGAAGCACCCGAAGGGCTGCTGCGATCGCGTCGATCGCTCCCCCGTCGAGCCTTCTCGATGACTCCAGGCGCGACATCTGCTGCCTTCGCAGCTCGCTGTCCCACTCCCCGGCCCTTTCCGGACCGGGGGCAAGGTCCCAGGAGCACCTGAGGCTCTCGGAGCAGATCTCCGAGATCCTGCGGTAGCACTCCGCCGCGCTCCCCAGGTATCGGCCGGCGTCGCCGCCGATTCCGGCGGCCTTTCTCCCCAGCCATTCGCCGGCGATCCTCCTGCTGCTCGTGAGAACATCGAAGCACCAGCCGTTGCCCCGCATGCCCGCTGAAGGGTCCTCCACCGCACCGGAGTCGACGCCCTCCAGCCACGCCAGCCAGTGGCCGTAGGCCGCGTCGCCCAGGTAGTACTCATCACGCTTCCCCGCCTTCCACATTTCTACGGCCTGCTGCAGGGCAGCGAGGGTGAGGTCCCTCGCGGGTACGCGCTCCTTCTCCGGTACGGGGTCCGTCCAGATCCCGATCATCCATGGCCACTTGCCTCCGGAGAAGCCGTCCGCCTCATCGTGCCAGAAGGCCTTCTCGCCCCATTCGTGATAGGGATGAAGACACCACCAGCGCCGTCCCTCGTCGGCATAGCCGATGATCAGGCCGTCCTCCTCGGCGGTGTACTGCACGGGAACGCCCCGGTCTATGCTGTCCCTGACTGCCGAGTACGCCTCGGCCTCGAAGCTCTCCCTGTCGTCCATCCCCCGTCCGGCGGGCGGGATCTCGAAGACCTTCCCTCTCCATGGTATCGCGCGGAGGCCGCTTCCTATGCAGTCGAACCCGCACGCCGGGTGGGCGGCGCTGGGGCACATCCTCTCGTGGACGCACACGCGGAAGGCAAAGCCGCCGTAGCAGACCAGGTCCTCGTAGGACAGTGGATCCCCGAGTGCCCGGAGCATCCTCGCCTGAGCGCCGTGGACGCTGCTCGCGCAGTCGGCGGGACTGAAGCCGCTGATTCCCTCCAGCCAGACCTTGCCGCCCTCTCTCCTCACCTCAGTCCTCATCAGTCACTCCCTCCGAGCGGTAGGCCTCGAGCACCTGCTCCGAGAAGCAGGCGAAGTCAACGCGCAGGATACCGGGGCATCTCGCGAGCTCATCCCGCACGGTCCCTACTGCGACCCTGGTCGCTTCGGCCAGTGGATAGCCGTAGATGCCGGTGCTGATCGCAGGGAAGGCGATGTTCTCGAAGCCCTCATCGCGGGCGATGCGCAGCGAGTGCCGATAGGCCGACGCGAGGAGGCCTGGCTCGCCCGATCCTCCTCCCCGCCACATGGGGCCAACGGCATGGATAACGAACCCGGCGGGAAGACCGAAGCCGGGAGTGAGCCTGGCCTGGCCCGTGGGACAGGGCGAGAGCCTGGCACAGGCCTTCGCAAGCTCCGGTCCCGCAGCCCTGTGAATCGCTCCGCACACGCCTCCGCCAGGCGCCAGTGTCTCGTTGGCGGCGTTCACTATGGCATCGATTTCGAGCTTCGTGATGTCGGCGAGAACTGCTTTCACCCCAACGGTCATCCTGTTGCGGCCTCCCGGGTCACACTCGCCCGATTATCGACTGGGCCGGCATTGCGGCCGCCCGTTCCGGATGCGCCCCGTGTACGATGAGCCTTCGGCCTTCTCCGGTAAAGACACGGCGACAGCGAGTGGCCTCTCAGGCAGAGAACTCGTTGACCGCGCCGTACCGGCACGAGTATCGTCTATCCCGGCTTTTGCTCCGGGAGGATGCCTTGATCAATGCCCTTTCCATTGATCTAGAGGACTGGTTCTGCGCCAACAACATAACCGAGGCCATCGGCAGGAGCGCCTGGGATTCCTGCGAGCTCCGGGTAACCGGCAGCACGAAGAGCATCCTCGAGGTCCTCGCCACGCACGGTACGAAGGCCACCTTCTTCGTTCTCGGCTGGATCGCCGAAAGGGTGCCGGAGCTGGTAGACGAGATCGAGCGGCAGGGCCACGAGATCGCGACACACGGCTATTCCCACACCCTCCTCACGCACATGACCCCCGAGTCGTTCGCCGATGACCTCGGCCGGGCTCTCGAGGTGACGAAACTGGGCCCGGATCGCGAGATAATCGGATTCAGGGCACCCTCCTTCACCCTGGTGGACAGCACTCGCTGGGCCCTGGACGTGATGGCCGACCTGGGGATCGAGTACGACTCGTCGATGTTCCCCATCGGGTTCCATCCGGACTACGGCATTCCGGACGCCCCGCTGTCCGTCCACCGGCCCACGGAGCGCATCGTCGAGTTCCCCCTGAGCTGCGCC
>JAFGKQ010000191.1 GCA_016928495.1 Candidatus Fermentibacterales bacterium | reverse complement strand
GCACCATGCCCGCGCGCGGAACCGCCCGGACGTCCACATGGGCGACGGGGTTCCCCAGGAACCCGATCCCCGCGGCGACCCCCGTCAGCCCTGCGGCGATGAACAGAAGGAAGGCCGCCGTCTCTATGCGGGACAGGGAGAGGGAGGGGAAGATGGACTCCGCCGCATCGACCCCCTGGGCCACGAAGAGGAGGATCACGCCTGATGCCATGACCACTCCGCCCTGGAAGCCGCCCCCCGGGGAAGCGTGACCGTAGGTCAGCAGGTAGAGCCCGAAGAGCAGCATGAAGGGCGCCAGCTTGCGGGATACCAGATCAAGTATCGTCGTCTTCCGTGTCTTCATCTCTCCTCTCGGCGGATCTCAGGAAGAAGACCGCCCCGGTGACGGAGACCAGCAGGACCATGGTCTCGCCCAGGGTATCGAAGGCCCGGTAGCCCAGGTAGATCCCCGTGACCAGGTTGAGGGCTCCGGTCTCTTCGCTCCCGTTCTCCAGCATGTACCGGCGGATCTCCGAGGATTCGGGGTGCCTGCCACGCAGGGCCTGGAACAGGAACAGCGCCATGAGGAGGAGCACCACGACCTCCACTGCCGAGAGGATGCGGTCGCGCATCATGTGCTGTCCTTCCGCCCGGTCCTGTAGACTATCCAGATGAGCATCACGGTCCCCACCCCCGTACCCACGGCAGCCTCGGTGAGGGCCACGTCGGGGGCGTGGAGCAGGAAGAAGATCAGGCAGCTCAGCATGCTGAAGACACCCAGCAGAAGCACGGCTGCCAGCATGTCTCTTATCTGCAGGGCGATCACGGCGGACACCCACATCAGCACCAGCAGCACCTCAATCATCGCGTCGTTCCGCATGCCGCTTCATGGCGAAGCTCTTCCTCCAGGGCACGACGCCGCTCTTCCAGGCGAAGCGCGCTATTATGTGGGCCGATATGGGGCTGGTGACGAAGAAGAACAGGGTTATGACCAAGAGCCGGCCCAGCATGGGGCCCCATCCCACGATGAACATGCAGCCGATGAAGAACGACAGTACCGAAGTAGTGGTGCAGGTTGAGGAGGCCTGGAGCCTGGTGTAGGGGTCGGGGAACACCAGCACGCCCACGTTGCCCATGATGCTGAACAACACACCCAGGCCGAGGAAGACAGCCGCACCTACGTTCACAGCTCGCCCTTCTTCCCGGAGAAGTAGCGGGTCATCACCAGGATGCCAACGAAGCCGAAGATGTCGTAGACCAGGGCCACGTCCAGGTAGATGGACCTCTCCATGGAGACGGATATCAGGACCAGAAGCGCCAGGGTCTGAGCGGCCACCAGGTTGAGGCCTATCATCCTGTCGGCCACGGTGGGCCCTATCACGACCCGCACCATGCTCACCACTATGGAGAGCACCATGAAGCGTATCACCCACGCCAGCATCACAGCCATACCCCCCGCAGAAGCTTCTCGTACGCGCCCTTTATCAGCATGCCGGCGTATCGGGAGTGCGTGGTCTGCGCGTCGAGCCAGTGCACCACGAGGTGGTCGTCGTCCAGGTCCAGGGTGATGGTGCCGGGGGTAAGGGTGATGGAGCTGGTGAGGACGACCCTGGCGATGTCCGTCTTCAGGCGGGTCCGGAAGTGCACCACCCTGGGGTTGATGTCCCCCCTGAGTATCCGCCAGAGAACCCGGAAGCTGGCGACGTACATGCTGAACACCAGCGCTGCCAGGAACAGCAGGAACATGTGCGGCCTGGGAAGGTGGGCCCTTCGCCCAGCCTCGGTCTCTTCTACGAAGATGGGGTAGGTCACGAGGGACACGGCCAGGCTGGAGACCCCTCCTGCCAGAAGCGAGCCGGAGTCGAGGGACCAGGTGAACAGCAGCCATCCCGCGAACAGCGAAAGGAAGGTAATCCCGAACCGGACCAGGGCCCACCGGGTTCTCAGGTCCATCACAGTCGCTCCTTGGACGCGAAGGCCTCGATCACCTCTTCCGGTGAGCCGGCCCCCATAAGCACATCGCAGAAGCTGCCGTCGTGCAGGTAGCGGGCCAGCTTGCTGAGCGCCTTGAGGTGGAGGTTGGGATTGCCCTCGGGTCCGACCAGCAGGAAGAACAGAGCCACCGGCTGGTTGTCCACGGAGTCGAACTTCGCCCCGCCCAGCTTCCTGGCGAAGGCGATGTGGGTGGAATCCACCTGCGGCGTCAGGCAGTGGGGGATGGCTATCCCGTTGCCTATCCCGGTGCTGCTGATTCTCTCCCTCTCCATCAGGGCCTCGAAGATGGCGTCTGGGTCGCGGATGTCCACGGACTGCGACACCATGCGGACCAGCTTCCGGAGGATCTCCGGCTTCTTCTTCTCCGAGAGGTTCAGCTCGATGCAGGAAGGATGAAGCATATCGCCAAGCTTCGTTGTCATCATTCCTCCTCCGCCAGTCCCACGGCCCAGTCCACAGGCAATGTGAACAGAATCCCCGTTCCCGGACCGCTCAGGTCGCCGCACACCTCGTTCAGGATCCTGTGAAGCTTCGGTATGAGGGTCTCGTCGCGGACGACCGAGAATATGGTCTTGTTGTAGGGCTTGTTGCCCTTCATGAACTTCTGGAAGCCCGCGAACAGGGGTATCTCGTAGGTGAGGAACCTCCCCATGCCCTCCGAGTCCAGGATGGTGCCACCGGAGATGCCCACCTCGGTGAAGGCCTCCAGAACCTGTTCGAGCAGCTCCTCGTTGTTCAGGACAAAGACCAAGAGCTTCATCTCCGCCGCCTTTCACGCGATTCCGGGGTCGACGCAGCCCCGGGACCGTGGTCCGGTCAGGCTCCCGTCGGGGTGACACGGTGGCCGACAGGGAACCGGGTCTCCGGCCTTCGCTCGAACCAGCCTCTTCGGTCCTTCCGTCTTCTCCCGGGTCAGAGGCTCACTGGCACACCAACAATCCTCTGGCGGTCGCACCGGGTCAACGAGCAGGGCGGTCCGGCACCAGGGGAGCATGCCACCGGGGGGCAGCGGGCGGGCGCATGCCCGGGTTGCGAATGAGCGCCGCGTCCGGCAGGCCACCGCCTTCCTGCCTGCCGGGACAGCGCCGTTGCCAGGGGAAGAGGGACGCGGGCGGCATGGAGGACGGGGTTCGTGGGGATGCCCGGGTCAGGGGATCAGAAGAGGGTCTTGATCGAGCCCCAGGTGGCAGCGTCCAGACCCGGCCACCAGAACTCCGAGCGGATGAAGTAATCGTTGGCAGTGGGGCCCTGGACCAGCCACGGCTCCCAGACCATGAAGTCGTCCGAGAAGAAGCTATGATCGTCGCCGGGAGTGTTGTCGCCCAGGACCGACGGCCACCCTCCCGAGGATACCTCGGTGTTGATGATCACCCAGAACTCGACGTCGGTAGCGATGCCCGAGCCATAGTCGGCATAGCATGGGCCGTAATGGACCGCTGACACGGTTGTCTGATCGAGCTGGGAAATCGGGGCGCCTATCCCTCCGTTCCAGAGCTCGCAGTAGAAGGAAGAGGTGTCCCACGGGTAGGATGGGTCGTGGTAGAACCAGAGCTGGGAGGCGGAGGTGATCCAGGATGATGGGGCCGGTATGAAATCCTCGACATCGAACCAGGTCCCTCTGTAGGTGCCGCTCCAGTTGAGCCAGTAGGCGATGCCGTCATCGTACCGCAGGTAATAGTAGGGAGACGGGACAGGAAGAGGCCTGTCCAGCCTGACGTTCCCGGCAAGCACCGAAGCAACGCACAGACACGGGAGGAAGCGCAGCACCCTCATCGCCTCACCTCCGTCCAGAGCATTGCGGAGGAGCCTGTTAGAGTCAAGCGGCTGCACATGATGGGGACACCTGACTGGTAGATGTCCCCATAGCGTCGGGATGAGAATGGGGACACGCACGTAACGGGTGCATGTCCCCGTCAAGTCGTGCGGTGAAGGGGGAACGCAATGAGTGCGTGTCCCCATCTGGCCCGGACGTGGAACGGGGGCGCCTCGCAGCGCCCCCGCCCCTGTCGTTCAGCTCGGGCTTGTGTCAGAGCCTGGTCAGCGCCAGGTATGCCTCCTGACCCGAGGAGTCGCGGACCCGGGCGAAGTAGACCCCCGACGGGGCCGTGGCACCGCCTTCGGTCAGGCCGTCCCAGGCGAAGGTGCCGGAGACCGTGGCTCTGGCCAGGGCCCTTCCGGACATGTCGTAGATCTCGATGGTTGCCTGGCCGACTGCGCCGGTGACGGAGAAGATGACGCTTTCCCTGAAGGGGTTGCTCGAGGGGCTGACGTCCAGCACCTCGATCGTTGCGCCCTCGGCCTCCCCGATGCCCGTCGGGTTGAGGTCGATCTGGTAGATCCTGCCGTCGCTCGGGTTGCTGACCCAGATGTAGTCGTGGCCTGCCGCGCTGTTGAAGGCCATGCCCCTGACCGGGTTGACCAGGTCACAGGCGAAGGTGAGCGTGCCGGCTGTGTTGTAGGCCCTTATCGGTGAGTCCGCATGGTCCGTTGCGACCCAGATGTCGTTGGGAGAGTTGTCGTCTCCCTGGCGGGCTATGTCGTAGGTCTTGAGGGAGGTCGGGATGTAGCCCAGGAGGGACGGGTTGCATGTCGAGGGAAGGGGCACCGGGTAGCCCTGGAGGATCTGGTTGTTTGTCCTGAGGAAGTAAGCCGAGGTCGAACTGCCTGCTGCACCACCCGCCGGGTAGTACGTGCCTCCGCCTCAGCCCGGGCAGTACAGGGTTGTCGTGCCCTGTGACGTCCCTCCCACGGTGTACTTGTAGACGTAGTAGGTGTCGTTCGTCACATAGAGGAGAGTCCCCGCATATCCCAGCCCGTTGGGGTTCGTCGGCGTGACCGAGAAGGAGCTCTGGATGGCCCCCGTGGACGGGTTGAGCTGGTAGACCACGCGCGACGTGGCTACCGCGTAGAGGCTGCCCTGGGCGTATGCCAGTCCGGTCACGCCCGTGTCGGGGGCATCGAAGGAGTTCACGATCTGCGGCTGCGCGAATGCGCCCATCGCCAGCAGCAGGAGCACTAGAAGGGCAGGCTTCATGCCTCACCACCTCCCGAGGTGGAAGCTGCGTTTCCCGCACCGAGGCACATTTCTTTCAGTGAGAACCTTTTCCTCGAGAGTATTAATCGACCTGCAGGGTAGGTTGTGTCAAGGACCTCTGGCGCCGTTCCGTATTTCCGGAAACACTGCGTCCTAACCCCTCCGCCGCAGGCTCCAGCAGCAACAGCTGCGCAGCGGCTCGCACTCAACTCCTGCCGCGGTGTGGAGTATATTCGCCGTCTGTCCCGCATCGATGCCGCGGCAAGAGACACTCGAGGGAGAAAGCTGCTGACCTTGATCTGCATGCTGTTCAGCGATATCGAGGGCTCGACCCAGAAGTGGCAGCGGTTCCCTGACCGGATGCCGGGCGCGCTTTCCCGGCATGATGCCATCATCCGGGAGTGCGTGGCTAACCATGGCGGGGAGGTCGTCAAGCACACCGGGGACGGCTTTTTCGCCGTTTTCGACGGAGGGGACCCGCTGGGCTGCGCCCTGGAGGTCCAGCGAGCCCTCCAGGCCGGCGACTGGTCGGAGGTGGGCGGCCTGAGAGTCAGGATCGGCCTTCACGCCGGGGAAGTCGAGAGGTCCTGCAACGACTACTTCGGCCAGGCCGTGAGCAAGGCCTCCCGGATCATGAGCAGTGCATGGGGCGGCCAGGTGGTCGTCAGCGATGCCGTGATCGGCTTCGGTGTTCCGGACGGAGCCTCGATCGAGGACTTGGGGCTGCACATGCTGCGGGACCTCGAGCAGCCCGTCCACCTCTACCGCCTGACTGCGGACGACCTCGAGCTGAGGGACTTCCCTCCCCTGCGGACCCTCTCGATGCACCGGCACAACCTCCCCGCCCAGACGACGCCGTTCATAGGCAGGGAGCAGGAAGTGAGAGCGACGCTGGGGCTCATCCGGTCGGGCGAGCGCCTCGTTACTCTCATCGGTCCGGGCGGCATCGGCAAGACAAGGCTGGGCGTGCAGACTGCCGCCGAAGCATTCGAGCGGTTCTCCGGAGGGGTCTTCTTCGTTCCTCTGGATCGCCTGGACTCGCCGGACTTCATCCTGCCCGCCATCGCGGAGTCGATCGGGTTCTCCTTCTACGGAGGGGAGGACGAGAAGGCCCAGCTCGAGGGCTACATGTGCGACAAGCAGTTGCTCCTGGTCCTGGACAACTTCGAGCACGTCATCTCGGGGGCCCCCCTGGTGTCGGAGCTGCTGGAGGCAGCGAGGGGGCTGGGGGTGCTCGTGACGTCCAGGGAGGCACTGAACGTCAGTGGCGAGAGGCTGGTGCAGCTCTCCGGTCTTGAGCTGCCGGACTCAGTCGGGGACCCCCGGGAGTCCGAGGCGGTCACGCTGTTCCTGCTTTGCGCTTCGAGGGTCGGGCTCCGCGAGGCTGTGACGGGAGAGGATCTCGACGCGGTGATGGGGATATGCCGCATGCTCGACGGGCAGCCTCTCGGCATAGAGCTGGCGGCTGCCTGGAGCAGGACCCTTCGCCCGCGCGAGATACTGGAGGAGATCGGCAGGAACGTCGACTTCCTGTCGTCCCGTATGAGGGAGGCTCCCGAGAGGCACCGGAGCCTGAGAGCCGTGTTCGACTACTCCTGGGCTCTGCTGACAGAGGAAGAGCGAGAGGCCCTGAAGAAGCTTTCGGTCTTCCGGGGCGGGCTGGACCGCGAGGCGGCCCGGGTCGTTGCCGAGGCCGGCCCTGCCCTTCTCGCCGGGCTCGTGGACAAGTCGCTCCTGCGCTGCTCCCACTCGGGCCGGTTCGACATGCTCTACATCCTGCGCGAGTACGCTGGCCGAAAGCTCGCCGAGGACCAGGACTCGCTGTTCCGCGCCGAGGAGGCTCACTGCCGCCATTACTCGGAGCTGCTCAGGTCCCGGGCCCCTCTCATGCGGAGCATGCGCGAGAGCGAGGCGATCGCCGACGTCGCCCTGGAGTTCGAGAACGTGCGCGCGGCCTGGGAATGGGCCGCCGCGCATGCCGTTCTGAAGCTCGTCGTGGAGACGGCCGAGGGGCTGGACCTGTTCTGCGAGAGACGTGGCTGGTTCGGGGAGGCCTGCCTTCTGTTCGGAAGAGCCCTGGAGACCCTCGGAGAGAGGGCGGACCGGGTGACCCTGTCCGTGCTGAGGAGATCCGAGGGCGTGTTCCTGATGAGGACCGGGCGGATCGCCGAGGCCCGCGACATTCTGGAGAGGAGCCTGGCCGTGCTCCGCGAACAGGACCTGTGCCGCGAGATCATCGTGACTCTGGTCCGGCTGGGGGATTGCCGGATGCTGCTCGGCGACCTCAGCGCGTCCGAGGAAGCGCTGGATGAGGGGGTCCGCCTGAGCCGGGACTCGGGAGACAGGTTCCTCCTGGCGGACGCTCTTCTGT
>JAFGKQ010000190.1 GCA_016928495.1 Candidatus Fermentibacterales bacterium | reverse complement strand
CGTCAGTCCGTAGGGGTAGCTCTTGATCAGGTTCTTGTTGGCGGTGTATCCGCCGGGATAGTCCTGCTCGTGTGCGCAGAGCGCGGCCGATGCCGGTATGGACGGCTGGCCGGGGCTTCCGGTGTGGGAGATGTAGGAGAGGATCTTGTCCACCTGGTTCGGGATCTCGTCGTCCGTGTCCGATATGCGTCCCACGGCGAGATCAGGGTAGTCGTCGCCGTCCACCGTGGCGAAGTAGTAGTCGCCGTAAAAGCTGCCGTAGTTGTACGAGGGCAGCTCCGCGTGCGGACCGGCTATGAGGGCGAACAGGGTCGTGCCGGACTGGTAATTGCCGGTTACCGCCGACCTTATCTGTGTGGAGGTGGCGGGGTTCGGGAGCACCTCGACGACCATGTGATTCCCCAGAAGGTGCTGGACCCGCGCCAGGGGGGTTATCTCGTCGAGGTTCTCATCGTTGGTAATGAGAATGTAGACCGGATCTCCGTCATCCGTTCCCCCGGGATCCGGAATGGGCAGGCTGGAGTAGTTCAGGATCTGCGTTGCCTGCATCTCTGCCAGCCTGGGCGAGACCGCCGGGAACCCGGTCGGCTCTCCCTCGAAGCCCACCCTGATCCTCATCCTGCGTGCCGCGTGCAGGTCTCCGGTCGCCGCGGCGTATCGCAGCGGCGAGACGGCAAGCCGCACCACGGGCACCCCCGCCCAGACCCCCTCGTTGTCCGTCCAGGCCCAGGCTGTCGGAGTGGTCAGCGGCTCGTCAGTACCCGATCCGGGAGAGGGCGGAACGAAGGCGGCGGCCGAAGCATCCTGCAGGTCCGTGGCAGGGGGCTGCATCGGGTAGACCTCGACCCCGGGCATGGATGTCTCCTCGAGGTCGATCTCTTCGATCACGGCCCTGCATCCGGGCGGCACCGCGAGCAGCAGGGGAACGATCGGAAGCTCGGGCAGGCCGGGGTCGACCTCGTTCCATGAGTAGCCGGGGAGCTCGATCCTGTCGTAGACCGCGCCAGCCTCACCCGGTGTGTCCACCATCCAGAACCCCGGGACCGTGATCTCCAGGGTCACCCCGGCCATGGAGGCATGCTCGAGCCCGAGCTCGAGGAACGAGCCCTCCGGCCCTCCGAGACCTACCCAGTGGCCTGCGCCGTGAAGCACCGACGAATCCCCCACAGACACTGCCGCGAGAGATGCGAGCGCGAGTACAGCGAATCTCATGTCGATCCTCCCCCTGTCTGCCTTTCGAGCGTATCCTTGTAGCTGGCTGTCCGCCAATCCCGGAAAGAAGGGGCTAGTATCCCCCCGAGAAGTTGAAGGGTCTAACCACGACCAGTGCTCCCTCGTTCTCATCCACGGCTCCGAAGCGCCAGCTCTGGACAGCCCGGGCGAGCTCGAGCTCGAAGGCAGGGTTATAGGTGTTCGACTCCAGAATGGTCACTTCCGAGACTCTCCCACTTGGTTCAATCACCATCTGGACCACCACGGTTCCCGAGAGCAGTGGGTCTGTCCTGAGGTGCTTGTTGTAGATGAAGGTGACGGATCCCTGTTGCCCGGCCAGCACGGCCATGACCGATTCCGGGTCCCGCGAGCTGCCCGAGCCGGTCCCGGAGCTGACCGATGTCGGCGAGCCGGAGCCGGTGTCGGCGAAGACCATCAGCCCGGCTGCCTCCGAGGCGGAATGAATGGACGAGACCGCCATGCTCTCTATCTCGGCCTGAGGGATCCTCTCCGAGCCCGCGAGCTGGAGAGCGCTCTCTCGCGTGCTCTGGAAGGCCCCCTGATCGGCCAGGGCGGCTATGTCCAGGCTTGCCTCCGACGAGGTGATGATGTTCACCAGGTCCGTCGTCGAGAACGAAGCCTGGTCCTGCTCGTCGCCGGGGAGTCCCGATGAGGCGAGGGTTGCCGCTGTCGAGTCGGCGGAGGCGATGAGCACGAAGCTCAGGTCATGGTGCTGACCGGGTTGCGCTGCCAGCGTCATCGTCTCGGAAGCGTAGCCCGAGGAGTAGACTTCCAGGCGGTAGTCGCACCCTCCCATGAGATCCTCGACCGAGATGGGGCTGACGCCCATCAGCTCACCGTCCAGCGTCACGAGAGCTCCCTCGGGAATGGTGCGGATCGTCGCCATCGCCAGGTTCTCCTGCCTGACCGTGTTCAGGAGCTCGAGCAGCCTGGGGTTCGCCAGCGGGCCCAGGTCGTAGTGGCTGTCGAGACTCAGAAGAGAGAGATAGGCCTCTCCCGCCAGGCCGGTCTGACCCATGGCGTAGTAGGCCGAGCCCAGGCGGTCGTAAGCCCTCAGCCGCTCGTCCAGGGAAAGGGCGCCGCTGTCGAGCAGGCTCTCGAGCGCATCGATCGCGCCGGGTATGTCGCCCCACTCGTACATGTCGATTGCCTGATCGACGTCTACTGCCACGGACAGCGCGCAGAGGGGCGTGAGAAGAAGCTGGAGCAATACGGAACCTCCCCGGGTGCGACAATGAAAGAAGCCCGGTCGCGCGTCAACGAGAGCCGACGCGGCAGCAGTGGAACCCCCGGGCGTGCCCGGGTGTAGAAGGGAGACAGAGCTCCGCCCCGGGATTGCCCGGCGGCACTCTACTTGACAGGAGGTGGCGGGGCAGGGGATTATCCCTACGGAATCGTACGAGAACGAAAGGATATGGACTTGAAGCTCCCAGACAGATGGGGACTGCTCGCAGTCGCTGCCATCGCGCTCATGGCAACGCTTGCCGGCGGCTGCTGGAACCCGTTCGATCCGAAGGGCGGGGATCCCGAGCCGCCCCAGTACTTCCAGGACCCGGACACGACTACGGAAGTCCTGTCCAACTTCGTGCTCTCCTGGAATCAGCGCAACCACGACGAGTACATGAAGTGCCTGGAGGAATACTTCGAGTTCCACCTCCTCCAGGTCGACTACGACGACTATGACGGCGACGGGATCATAGACGAGTACTGGGGACTCTCGCTCGAGGAGCAGTTCACCAAGGCCCTGTTCGACGGCGCCTACGCCATTGACCTG
>JAFGKQ010000189.1 GCA_016928495.1 Candidatus Fermentibacterales bacterium | reverse complement strand
TCCTTTGCGAGGATGACGGGCCTGGGGCAGGACATTCCTCGCGCGTCGATCTCCGGGCCCTCGAGCTGGTCGATGCTCTCTCTTCCGGTTGCTGCCTCCATGTTCCGTGCCCCCACGGATTCTGCCATTGCATCGTGTATATAACGCTCTCCGGCGGGACGGGGAAGCTCGCCGGCCCTACTTCGGAGCCTGAACAGGGGTTAGATTCATGCTCATGGAGGCACACTCGAGCCGGGAGGCACCGGAGGCGTTCCGCCTGAGGCAGGCCGAGGCTGCCGATTTCGAAGGACTGAGGAGCCTCTGGGCGCTCTTCGAAGGCACGACGATGACAGGGGTGGATTCCCCGGGCGGCTTCGGCCTGTTCCTGGGGCGAAACCCGGGGATGAGCTTCGTGGCTGTCGAGTCCGAAGGCGATCGGTCCGAGAGATGCAGGATCGTGGGATCGGTCCTGGGAGGGCACGACGCCAGAAGAGGCTACGTCTACCATCTTGCCGTGCATCCCGACTTCCAGGACCTGGGGATCGCGAGGCGATTGATGGAGCTGGTCGAGAGCGCCTTCTCCGAAGCAGGGCTCGAGAAGGCCCACCTCTTCGTATACACCGACAACCCGGCGATCGGCTTCTACGAAAGGATCGGCTGGCATCTCCGCAGCGACATACACGTCATGAGCAAGCTGCTCGACGGGGATGCCGATCCTGCCCATCCTCCGCCGGAGGCCGGGGAGCGAGGACATGCCGGCTCGAACACGGAGAGGGGCCGGTCATAGCATGGACTACCTGGTCAGGCTCTACGATCTGCCGCCGGAGCAGCCCCTGCCCGCCGGCTTCGCCCTTCACAGGCCTCTTCCACACCAGGCAGGACCGGTGCTGGACTTCATCGCCGGCGGTTTCTCGGAAGCGTGGGCGGACGAGAGCCGCGTGGCCTTCTCGAGGATGCCCGTCTCGCTGTGGGTGGCTCTTCGGGAAGGGCAGGATCCGACATCCGGCCTGCCGGTTGAGGGCTTCTGCTGCTACGACTGCACCTTCCGGGGCTTCCTGGGTCCGGTGGGCGTGGCGGGTTCCGCGCGTGGAAGCGGCCTGGGGAAGGCTCTCGTGCTGAGGTGCCTGCACAGCATGTGGGCTCTGGGCTACGCCTACGCAATTGTCGGCGGCGTGGGGCCTGGCGGCTTCTTCGAAAGGGTGTGTGGCGCAACGGCGATTCCGGGCAGCGACCCCGGTCCCTACCTGAGGCGTCTCTCAGCATTTCAGGATTCCGTTCAGGATCCTCCAGCACGTTGACAGGAAACCCCTTCGGAGGTATGTACCAATAAGTCGTAGTGCGCCAAACCGGGGAGGCTGGAATGAGGAGTATTCTCGTCTGTTTCGTCGCTGCTTGCTTTGTCTGGGCCGCTGACAGCTACATGCTCGAGGGTCCCGTATACTGCGTGGGAGATCCCAGGGCCGTGCTCCAGTACGATGACGGTACCGCATGGTGGCTCACGTGGGGCGGAGCGTACAGGGGCGTATGGTTCAATGTAGAGGACTTCAGCCCCGGCGTCGGCTTCGACTGCGAGCAGCTCGAGTTCTGGTTCTATCACCACGCGACCTACCCCTGGACCAGCGCGTCCTTCGAAGGGATCCTCGCGAACGGCGATGCCACGGCTCCGGCCACGGAGCTCGCCAACGAGTCCATCACCGCCACCCATTACGCTCCTTCCTACGCGGTGTACGGCTCGGTCGTCACGGAAGCCAACTTCTGGGGCGTAGATCACTCGCTCGTAGCCGGTGGCTGGCCGAGCATTCTGGGCGACAATGGAGTGGGTGCGGTGGGTCACAGCTTCTATTCGGATGCCTTCGGCAGTGGCTACACGGCCTGGGCCGAGGGCGACTACTTCATACGGGCCCACGGCACGATACTGACGACGAGCTTGGACTACACGAGCTGGGGTGCGATCAAGAGCCTGTACGATCAGCAGTAGCCCATCGATCTGACGGAGGGCCTCGAAGCCGGTCGGCGGTAGCGTCTCCCCGGACGTGACCTTCTCCCGTTGATCCCGGCGGACGGCCCTCCCGTGTATCGGGTCGTAGCTGAGTTGCCCGGAGCTTCCCCTCAGTCCTTTCCCGTTCGTCCCAGGGCGCATGGATGTCCAGACCGCGGCGACCGCCATGACCAGTGCGGGGAGCATCCCGCAGAGCGGGAGCTGAAACCGGCCCTTCCCTGAAGCCTCTCTCGGATCCCACCATGTTGCTCGGGAAGCCTCAGAACGTTGACAGAGACGTGGTTTCGAGCTATCTAACCACGGAGTCGTGGTGTGCCAAACGGGGGAGGTCGGGATGAGGGGTATGCTAGTCTGCTGGGTTGCTGCGGCTGCTTGCGCTGCCTAGGCTGCCGACGGCTACATGCTCGAGAGCCCGGTATACTGCGCGGGAGATCCGAAGGCCGTGCTCCAGTACGATGACGGTATCGGATGGTGGGTGGCGTGGGCCGGGACGTACAGGGCCGTGTGGTTCTTCGTGAACGAATTCAGTCCCGTCCCTGTCGAAGGCTTCGACTGCGAGCAGCTCGAATACTGGTTCTACCATCACGCGAGCTTCCCCTGGACAAGCGCATCCTTCGAGAGCATCCTCGCCAACACCGGTCAGTACGGCCCGGGCACTCAGCTCGCCAGCGAGTCCGTGACCGCCGCCCACTACACTCCCGCATACGCGGTGTTCGGCTCGATCATCACGGAATACTCATTCTATGCCATCGATCACTCGCTGGTGGCCGGCGGCTGGCCGAGCCTTGTGGCTGACTCAACCTCCCAGAATCACTGGAGGAGCTTCTACTCCGACTACTACTCGAGCGGCTACACGCATCATAACGGCGATTACTTCATACGGGCCCACGGGACGATACTCACGACAGGCCTGGACTACACGAGCTGGGGTGCGATAAAGAGCCTGTTCGGTCAGCAGTAGCCCGTCGTTTTGACGCAAGGCCTCGAGGCCGGGCGCAGGTAGCGTCTCCCCGGACCGCGATCGTTCCCTGCCGGTCCCGGCTGGGAGCCCTTCGAGATATCGCTTTCCAGCAGACCACCTGAGCTCTCGCTCAGTCCTTTCCCGTTCGTCCCAGGCGCATGGATGTCCAGACCGCGGCGACCGCCATGACAAGGGCAGCCGCGAGGTAGGTGTCCGGGTGCAGGCCGGGCTGCGCTCCCTGTGCGGACCAGGCGCACGTGCTGGCTGGGTAGAGGGGAAGGAACACCAGCCCGATGGCAGGCGGTGCGACCCTCGTGAGCCCCGGCCCGGTCAGCAGCACCACCAGGAGCAGCGAAGCGGCAGAGGCCTGGTATCTCCCCAGGATCGAGGAAAGAGCAGCGGAGGCCGTCGCCACGAGCGGGATAGTCACCCAGAGCTGCCATGGTGCGCCGCCCTCTCCCGCCGTGCCCTCTGCGAGGAGAAACACCACCACCATC
>JAFGKQ010000188.1 GCA_016928495.1 Candidatus Fermentibacterales bacterium | reverse complement strand
CGGTGCACAAGGTATCCGGACTGCAGGGGCTTCCGGAAGAGCCAGGCCTCCGGCAGGCCGGAGTTCGCCAGCGACTGGGAGAGGAAGCACGGCGGCAGGGCGCGACGGGGGACCTGATCCCTCGATCCGATTGCGCCGTTGCCCCGCCATTCTTAGATTCGGCATCTACTCGGCCCTGCCACAGGGCCCGATCTACCCTGAAGACCGCAAGGCTGCGCTCGAGCGCCTTGCCGAGCCCGGCCGGGGGAGGTTGACGTGCCGAACTCCGGACAGGACAGGCTACGCAGGCACCCGATTCTCAGTTGCCCCGAGCCCGATCTCGTGCCGTTCGGCTTCGATGGCCGGATCCTCTACGGCAGAGCGGGGGAGATGGTTTCGTCCGCCCTGTTCGCGAACGGCGTGCAGGTCTTCGGCCATCACGAGAAGGACTCCTCAGCGCAGGGCATGTTCTGCGCCAACGGCCAGTGCTCGCAATGCACGCTGATAATAGACGGGATCCCGCTCAAGAGCTGTATCGTGCCCCTCAGGGAGGGGATGGACGTCAGATCGGTCGAGGGGATTCCGCGACTCGAGGACAGGCCCGGTCCGCGGGTCCCCTCTCCCGCACACAGGACCGTTGACGCCCTGATCATCGGAGCGGGTCCCGCCGGACTGGCTGCGGCGATCGAGCTGGGAAAGGCCGGGGCCTCGGTGATCGTCGCCGACGACAAGGACAGGCCGGGGGGCAAGCTCGTGCTGCAGACGCACAAGTTCTTCGGGTCCGAAGAGGACTGCTATGCCGGCACCAGGGGCATAGACATAGCGGGGATCCTCGCCACGGAGCTGCAGGCTTTCCCCTCGGTGGAGGTCTGGCTGGAGACCGTGGCCCTGGCCGTCTACTCGGACGGCAGGGTCTGCCTAAGGCGTCCAGGCGGCCTGTTCATGATAGAGCCGAGGAGCCTGCTCACCGCCGCCGGGGCCAGGGAGAGGTCTCTCGTCTTCCCGGGCAACACCCTGGCGGGGGTCTACGGCGCGGGGGCCTTCCAGACTCTGGTGAACCGCGACCTGGTCCGGTGCGCCGAGAGGATCTTCGTGGTCGGAGGAGGCAATGTCGGCCTGATTGCCGCCTACCATGCGATTCAGGCCGGCATGACCGTGGTGGGGCTGGCAGAGGCCCTGGATTGCTGCAGCGGCTACAAGGTGCACGCCGACAAGATCAGGAGGCTGGGAGTCCCGATATACACCAGGCACTCCGTGGTGGCCGCTCACGGCTCCGAGCGCCTCGAGGCGGTCACGATAGCGGGGGTGGACGACAGCTTCTCGCCAGTCCCGGGCACCGAGACGACCTTCGCCGTGGACACCCTGCTCATAGCCGTCGGGCTGGAGTCGGTCCGGGAGTTCCACGAGAAGGCTCTCGCCTTCGGCATGAGGAGCTACGTGGCGGGCGATGCGGAGGAGATCGCCGAAGCGAGCGCGGCGATGTTCACGGGCAGGATACGGGGGATGGAGATGGCCTGCGACCTGGGGCTATGCTTCGAGCAGGTCCCCCCGGACTGGGGGAGGAAGGCGGAGATACTCAAGAGCCCGGGGGGAGAGGTGTTCCCCTACGAGGTCCCCCGGGAGCGCGAGGGGGTCTTCCCGGTGCTCCACTGCACCCAGGAGATACCCTGCAACCCCTGCATGACCTCCTGTCCGAAGGACCTGATCCGCAGCGCGGGCGATCCCATACTGGGCATTCCGGTCTACGACGGGGGATGCATCGGCTGTGAGCGCTGCGTGGCGATCTGCCCGGGACTCGCCGTGACTCTGGTGGACTTCAGGAAGTCATCCGACCGGCCAGTCGTCACGGTGCCCTACGAGCTGGGCACCTGGTCCCTGAGGGCCCCCGGACAGGAGATGGTGGTCACGGACTGGGAGGGCGAGGTCCTGGGCTCCGGCCTTCTGAGAGACGTCAGGCAGGTTCCTGGAGGAAGGCGCACGGTTCTCCTGAGGATCGAGGTGGACGCCGACATCGCGGCCAGGGTGGCCGGAGTCAGGGTGCAGGATCCCGCAGATCTCCTGCCCGAGCCCTTGCCGCGTCAGGTCCCGGTGAGCGACCTCTCGGTCGTGTGCAGATGCGAGAGGGTGACTGCCGGAGAGATCCGGGAGCACCTCCGGGCCGGGATAAGGGACCTCAACCAGCTCAAGGCCCTCACCCGGGCCGGCTTCGGAGCCTGCGGCGGCAAGACCTGCAGGCCGCTGCTCCGCAGGCTGATAAGAGAGGAAGGCATCCCCGCGGAGGAGATCACGGACCTCACGGAGAGGCCCCTGTTCGCGGAGACCAGGCTCGGGATGTTCTCCGGCACGCTCGAAGGGGAATCCGAAGATGTCCGCTCATGACATCGCCGTTCTGGGGGCCGGCAGCGTAGGCGTGCCGATAGCTCTGTCGCTGGCGGAGGCGGGGCAGTCTGTGATCTGCATCGACTCGGCGCCCTCGCCGGGCCAGGGCAACAACAAGTGCGCCATCGGCGGCATCAGGGCAACGCACAGCGAGCCGGCCAAGGTCGCGATCTGCCTGGACTCGATAGAGATCTTCAGCGGCTGGAAGGACCTTCACGGGGACGACATAGAGTGGCGGCAGGGCGGTTACACCTACGTCGCCTACGACGAGCCGACCGCTTCCCTGCTGCGCGGGATGGTCCCGGCCCAGAAGGCGTCCGGCCTGGGAATCGACTTCGTGACCCCCGAGGCCATCACGGCCCTCGTCCGGGGAATCAGGCGGGACGGCCTGATAGGGGGCACCTACTCCCCGGGAGACGGGAGCGCCAGCCCCATGAGAAGTTGCCATGCCTTCTACGCCAGGGCGAGATCCCTCGGGGTCGATTTCCGCTTCGGAGAGACCGTGACGGCCCTGGATGCCAGCGATAGCAGCATCTCCTCCGTGAGGACCGACAAGGGGGCCTACGCGGCTGGCTGCTTCGTCAACTGCTGCGGTTCTCAGGCAGCAGACGTCGGGCGGCTCGTCGGGCTGGACCTGCCGATCTTCCCCGACTGCCACGAGGCGGGCGTGACCGAACCTGTCGAACGGTTCATGGAGCCGATGGTCGTGGACATCAGGAAGGCGCCCGGATCGGCGAACTACTACTTCTTCCAGTTCGCGACGGGGCAGATCGTGTTCTGCATAACGCCCGACCCGCCCATTCCAGGAACATCCGTCAGCGAGACCTCGGAGTTCCTCCCGATGGTCGCCCCCAGGATGGTCGCGCTGCTTCCCAGACTCGCCAACATCAAGGTGCGCAGGACCTGGAGGGGCAGCTACCCGCAGACTCCCGACGGCTCACCCATAGTGGGCCGGGCCGGGCCGGAGAACCACCTCCTCGCGGTCGGCATGTGCGGACAGGGCTTCATGCTCGGCCCGGGCGCGGGAAGGCTCGTGGCAAGGCTGATCACGGAGTCCCTCACAGAGAGGGACCGGGAGACTCTCGAGGCTCTCAGGCTGGACAGGAACTTCGGCGCAGAGGAAGCGCTGAAGTAGGACTGCCCGCCGTTCCCGGCGTTCCCTGCTCCTTTACCCCTGCTTCGCACGGCTGCAACACACCGCTACCATGTCTGTCCGTGGAGTCGGTCCCGACGACCCTCCGAGGAAGGCAGCATATGGCTCTCACCGCCGCCGCGAGCCGCAATCTCGTTCGAAACGTGATCGAGAGGTGCCGATTGCCCCTGTACAGCACGTTCGGACTGACCCACTGGGCGCGAGTGCTGAGCATCGGCAGGAGGCTGGCCTCAGTGACCGGGGCCGACCAGCGGGTAGTGGAGCTCTTCGCTCTCTTCCATGATGCCGGTCGCTGTTCGGAGGGTGCCGACGAGGGCCACGGGCTGAGAGCCGCCGATCTCGCCCGGAAGCTGAGGGGCGGGCTCTACGTGCTTCCCGACAGGCTGTTCGACGAGCTCTACCTCGCCTGCGCGAGGCACTCCGAGCCGCACGTGCCAGCCTCCGTCACTGTGATGACCTGCTGGGACGCCAACAGGCTGGATCTCGCCAGGCTGGGCATCACTCCCGATCCCGCCATGATGCAGACCCGGCAGGCCCGGGACCCCGACCTGATAGCCTGGGCCACCACCAGGAGCCGTGCCGGCCTGCTTCCCGCCGAAGTCTGCAACCAATGGTCCCTGGAAGACATACTGAGCTACAGCTACTGACCTCCGGACAGGGGGGAACACCCGGCGCTGTCTCATCCGAACGGGACTCATCGCAGGCCCGGTAGCGGCTTCGGTGCTGGCAGGGGAGGCGGAAGGGCTGCTGCTGGGGGTTGCGGCTTGACGAGCCTTACGACAGCCGACTGGCCTGCTACCTGGAGCCCGGTGCGGGGTAGACCCCGGCCGGGAGGCCTTCATCGTCCGCTGGGTCAGGGAGTCGGGGGAAGAGCCGGCTACCCCGAGGAAAATGGTGCGTGTCCCCATTTTCGCGCTCTGGTCATCGACGGCGCCAGTAGGCATTCTTGGTCTCTGTATGGAACTGAACCCCGAGCAGAGAGCGGCAGCCGAGCACGAGGGCCGGCACGTCCTGGTCCTCGCGGGCGCCGGCACGGGCAAGACGCGCACGATCATCGCACGGGCGATCCATCTCCTCGAAAGGGACGCCGACCCCCGCAGGCTGCTTCTCCTGACCTTCACCAGGCGGGCGGCCCGCGAGATGGTCCACAGGCTGCGCTCTGAGGTCGGACCCGGAGCGGAGTCCATCCCCGCGGGGACCTTCCACCACTTCTGCCTGGTCTGGATGAGGAGGATGCGGAAGCTGTTCGACTCGGAGGGCTCCACGGTCATCGACAGGGACGACCAGCTGCAGCTCATGAAGCTCTCGCGGGCCACCGTCCGCCGCAGGAAGGAGGTCTTCCCGCGGGCATCGGACATCGTGGACATGCTGTCCTACTCGCGCAACACCAACACCTCGTTCGAGGACTACCTGGAACGCTTCACCGAGTTCGGCGAGGACGTGACGCAGCGGCTCCTGGAGTGCGCCTCGGACTACACCGCCCGCAAGAAGCGAAGCCGCTACCTGGACTACGACGACCTGCTCTTCCTCATGGCAAGGAAGCTCCACGCGGACGAGAGGGTGCGAGAGAGGCTCAGAGGGGCCTACGATCATATCCTGGTCGACGAGATGCAGGACACCAACCCCCTGCAGTGGCTCATCCTCGACGCCCTCAGGGACCCTGCGCTGCTCTTCTGCGTCGGTGACGACGCACAGAGCATCTACGCGTTCCGGGGGGCGGACTTCCGCAACGTCCACTCCTTCACCGGACGGGTCCCGGGCTCCGTGATCCTCAGGCTGCGCGAGAACTACAGGTCGACCCAGGAGATACTGGACCTGTCCAACTGGCTGCTCTCGGAGTCAGCCCTGGAATACTCCAAGGACCTGAGGGCGCACCGGGGAAGCGGCTCGATGCCGAGGCTTGTCGAGTGTGAGGACGAGCTTGCGGAGGCATCCTGGGTAGTGGACCACATGATCGAGAGCCACGAGTCGGGGCGCCCGTGGCGGGATCACATGATCATCGCCCGCTCGGCCTGGGCCTCGAGATCGGTGGAGGCCGAGATGGTCAGGCGTGATGTTCCCTACAGGTTCATCGGCGGCACCCGGCTGTTCTCGGCCGCCCACGTGAAGGACCTTCTTTGCATGCTCCGGGCCTCTGCCAGTCCGGCAGACCACATCGCGTGGCTCCGGTACCTCACTCTCTGGCCCGGAATAGGCGATGTCAGCGCCTCGCACGTGATCGAGGGGCTGGCCGAGGGCAGGTCACCGGAGGCGACTCTGGGTCTCGTCCGGGGACTCGACGACGGGCTTCGGCGAAGAGTCGCGATGGGCGTGGAGATCGCCGCAGAGAACTGGTCCGCTCCCGCTCGGGCGATCTCGGCCTCTGCCGACTTCCTTTCGCCGCTGCTCGAGACGAGGTACCCCAACTGGTCCTTCCGCAAGAGGGACTTCGAGCTGCTGTCCGGCCTCGCAGCCAGGTTCAGGAGCATGCCTGCCTTCCTCGAGACCTACGCCCTGGATCCGATCTCCAGCACGGAGGTCGAGAGGCAGGAAGACGACGATGCCGTCGTGCTCATTACCGCCCCACAGCGCCAAGGGCACCGAGTCCCGGATCTGCTACGTCGTGAGGGCCGAGCCGGGCTTCTACCCGCACATCAGGTCCCTGGGCGACCCGGACCAGGAAGAGGAGGAGAGGAGGGTCCTCTACGTCGCGATGACCAGGGCGGCCGACGAGCTGATCATCACCAGGTCCTGCAGCCGGCCCATGGGAAGGCTGGTCATGTTCGGTGCAGCCTCGGCGCGCGGGGGACAGGCCTACCTGCTGCGCGATCTTCCCGCCGGCCTGGTGAAGCGCGAGACTGCGGGCTTCTCCGGGGATGACGAGGGTCTCTCGGCGATAACGCCGTGGGAACGCTGACCGGTCCGTCGAGGTTTCCGGGGAGCATCAGCTGCACCCGACACACGAGAGGCGAAGGCTCTTGAAGGGACAGGAGGCGATGGACGTGACCCTGCCCGGAGGGGCCGCCCG
>JAFGKQ010000187.1 GCA_016928495.1 Candidatus Fermentibacterales bacterium | reverse complement strand
CGATCGAGGTGCTCCACGCCGATCACTCCGACGAGTTCTGGCCGGGCTCCTGGCCCGTATGGGTGACTGCCGGGGAGGGCAGATACCCGGTCGAGGGAGCCATGATCGGTCTGGTCCAGGACGATGCGCTTCTGGATGCAGCCTACACTGCGGAGAACGGATACGCCGAGCTCACGATCGACGAGATACCATACGGCAGCAGCGTCGAAGGGACCGTCACGGTCACCTTCCACAACTGCTCGCCATATCAGGCCGCAGTGAGCCCGGCTCCCGAAGGTGTACAGGGGCCGCCCTCCGATGCCGGCTCCTGGCTGGCCGCGGCTCTGCCGAACCCATTCACCGACATGACGGTGATCCGGTTCTGCCTGCCGGTCGCCTGCGAGTACGAGCTTTGTGTCTTCGATGTCTCGGGCAGGCTGGTCAGAAGGCTGGAAACGGGAGAGGCTACTGCCGGAGTGTACTCGTCCGTCTGGGACGGACGGGACGACGCGGGGGCTCCGGCCATGGCCGGGGTCTACTTCTACAGGCTCAGGTCACCCGCCGGCTCCCTGGCCCAGCGCTGCATCCTGTTGAGGTAGGTGGCGCGCAGAGGGCACGCCCGATTGCAGGCGGTTCAGCTACCGGGCCCGATTCCTGCCGTTACCCATTGACCGCCATGGCCCGTGCCCCTAGATTTCGTCGAGCTTTTCGCCAACAGGGATTGGCCTGCGGTCGCGACCGGCCGCAAGCCGGGAGGTCATAGCAGCATTGTCTAGATACCTTGGTCCAAGACTCAGGAAGATAAGGTCGCTGGGAGTCGCCCTCCCGGGTCTATCGCGCAAGCAGCCGGGCAAGAGGACCGGCAGCCCCGGCGAGCAGGGCACGATGAGGCGCAGGCGGCGCATGTCGACCTACCGCCTTCAGCTCGCCGAGAAGCAGAAGATCAGGTTCAACTACGGCCTGTCCGAGAGACAGCTCCACAACGTCTTCCAGGAGGCGGCCAGGATGCCCGGAGAGACGGGCGTCAACATGCTGCAGCTCCTGGAGAGGCGCCTGGACAGCGTGGTGGCCAGGGCCGGGTTCGCTCCCACCATCCCGGCTGCCAGGCAGCTCGTCTCGCACGGCCATGTGACCGTCAACGGCAGGAAGGTGAACATTGCCTCCGCCAGGGTAAGGGTTGGCGACGTGGTCTCACTCCGCGAGAAGAGCAGGAACCTGAAGAGCGTCGAGGATCAGCTCATCCAGGGCTCGGGCATGGGCGTCCCATCGTTCCTCGAGGTCGACGCCCACGAGCGCAGGATCCGTGTGGCTTCCCTTCCCGCCCGCGAGGACGTCGCCCTCGACGTCCAGGAGCGAATGGTGGTGGAGTTCTACTCCCGTTAATTGTTAATTGGGGACATGCACTATTTTGCTGAGGCAAATCAGTGCATGTCCCCGATTATCATGTCCCCGTTTGTCACTTGTCACACTTGCCATCTACTGATGAGCGCACTGTTTCGCTGAGGAAAATAGTGCGTGTCCCCAATTAGAGAAGCTCCTGGAGGCGGTCGGCGAGCGTCCTGGCGTAGTCGTTCGAGGGGAAGGCCGACCACAGGGCTCTCGCTGCCAGGTCGAGACTCTGCTCGAGCGGCAGCGTGTACCTCATGGTCAGGAACCTGCTTCTGTAGTCCGCAACCTCCTCCACCACGCTCTCGTTCCGGGCGATCACCCTGGCCATCATCCCGGCGACCGGCTCGAAGTCGTCTTCGTTCATGCCGAACCTGGTCATCTCCGACACGCCGGTCCTTATGCCGCTGGAGACCAGGAAGCTCTCGTCGTCGGGAAGGGCCTGGTAGTTGGTGACCAGACCGTTCTCCTCGAGCCTCCTGGCGATATCGGCACCGTCCCCGTAGTCGGAGACTCTGATGATGACCTGATGGGTGTGGGTGTAGCCGTCCGACGGGTCGCCTTCCACCTTCAGGCCGGCATCGGCCAGGTGCCGTGCGAAAGCCCTGGCATTGGCCAGGACCTGCTTCTGGTACTCCTTCTTGAATGCGTTCATCTCCACGGTGGCCACGAGCAGGCCGGTGAGCGTCGCGAGATGGTGGTTGCTGGTGCTGCCCGGGAAGGCCCTGCTCTTGACGTCCAGCCACAGCTTACGGAGCGGGGAGCTCTTCGACATGTTGCTCACGACCACTCCGCGCTGAGGCCCGAAGAACGTCTTGTGAGTCGAGCCGGTTACAAGGTCCGCCCCTTCCTGCAGGGGTTCCTGGAAGGCGCCGTAGAGACCGAGCACGTGCGCCATGTCGTACATGATCACCGGGCGCTCGTCCTCGCTCCAGCTCCTGACGTGCTCGGCCAGCTCTCTCACGGGCTCCGGGTAGATGAACATGCTCTTGCCGAAGACGACCAGCTCGGGCTTGTGCCGGTCCAGCAGCTCCAGCATTGCCGGGACGTCCGTCCTGTAGAGGTTGTCCTCGAGGACCGGGAAGTTCACGCAGTTCTCCTTGCCGGTCGCCGGATCGATCTCGACGTAGTTGAAGAGCGCCCCCATGGGCTGGCTCGAGAGATGCCCGCCCCTGGCCAGCTCGTTGTTCATCACGCAGCTCAGACGCCTGAACGTGCCCTCGGGGCTGGAACGGTTGACGTACTTCGTCGTCGCCTTGAAGGCGATCTCGTTGGCCATCTGGCCGCTGACGGGGCGGAGCTCCGCTTCCTCGCAGCCGAAGTACTCGCAGAGAGCCTCCTGCGCCTCTACCTCCACCTGCCTGATGAAGTCGGTGCCCTGGTAGAAGTAGACCTCGTTGCCCTTCATGGTCCGGTGCTCGGCGTAGCGACCGGCAGGATCGCAGAGCTCGCACACCTTCACCAGGGGGCTCGGGGTGTTCTCGGAGGGGATCAGGTTGATGCACCTGCGCTGCCTCCAGAGGTTGTTGGTCTCGATTCTCCTGAAGATCTCCGGTATGCGTGACGACAGATCAGACATTCCCACTCCTTGGAAGATGGTTGGGGAACGGCCAAGCCGGCGAGCCCGGGCAAGGGAGCCGTTCGGCGGGAGCGCCGCGCGATCCCACCGGGGAAGCTACACACTGATGCCTCGCCTGCAAAGGCCGGGGCTCAGAGGGTCTCGAGCGTTCCCCTCACGGAGTCCACGTCGAGGACGATGATACACGCCCCCTTGTGGGTGTCCAGGTCCCCGGTGATCTCCTCGATGGATCTGATCACCTCGTCCACGGCGTTCTCCGGGACAAGTGCGAACACGGTTCTGGGCACCGGCTTCGACCTCCCGAGAACATCGAGGAACCCGGCGAAGACAGGGACCCCCGAGAGCGCCTGACCCATCAGAGT
>JAFGKQ010000186.1 GCA_016928495.1 Candidatus Fermentibacterales bacterium | reverse complement strand
GGGGCAGGCTCGCCGAACTGCAGAGGCGGCTGTCCGAAAGACGTCCCGAGTCGGGCGGGCAGCCCGGGAAGCCACGCCCGGGATTCGTCGAGGACTTCGAGACGAGCTTGCGGGAGGCCATGGACGACGACCTCAATACACCCAGGGCGGTGGCCGCCCTCTTCGATCTCGTCAGAGCGGCCAACTCCTGGCTGGAGGAGACCGGAGGCTCCGATGGAGACGCTATTCTCGAAGTTCTGGACAGCCTGCACAGAAACGCGGAAGAGGTGCTCGGCCTGCGCTTCGGGACCCCTGCTCACCCGGACGGGGATCTGCGTGGGCTCCTGTCCGTTCTGTCCAGGGCCAGATCGGCCCTTCGAAGGAACAGGCTCTTCGGTGACGCTGACGAGATGAGGGACGGCCTGGGCTCCCTGGGCTACAGGGTGGATGATCTTCCGGACGGGGAGAGCAGGATACTGCCGTCCTGAGGGTCCGTGAGGTCAGCTCCCGGCGGTGGGGCTCTTCGAGATGCGGCTCTTGAGCCGCCTGGCCTTGCGGGGATGCACCAGCCTGGTCCTGCCGGCCCTGTCGAGCAGCCGCTGGGCCTCGGCGTGCGCCTGCTTCCTCTTCTCCTCGGTGTCGGCCTCGCGCACGCGCTTCAGGGCCGTCCTCAGCCTGCTCATCTTCCCGCGGTTCCTGAGTCTCCTGACCTGGTCCGTCCGGTGGCGCTTGAGCGACTGTCTGCTCCTTGCCAACCGCTTGCTCCCTTCACAATATACAAAGACCAATCCCTCCTGCGGACGGAACAACAGCCATCGCAGCGGGTTTTGTGCTTCGCAGTCCTCCCTGGAGCGCCTCACGTTGCCGGTCGCGCCGGGATGGAACGCAACACTAAGGATTGACGCCATGCAAGTCAATCTCAACCGGGAAGGGGGCTGACCCCTTGAGAAGACTGCTCGTCCCGACTCTTCTCCTGATCGCAGCCACTTCCTGGTCTGGCCGTATAGTCAGGTTGTACGACCTGAACCAGGAACAGGCGGTTGCCCTTCTGCGATCGGGCTACGATGTCACCAACCTAGACGCCCGTCGCGGCTTCGTCGACGTGATGCTCGACCGCGAGCAGCTCTCGACCGTGAGCCTGCTGGCGCCGAGGCACGAGGTGATGCCCGAGGAGTGGGCCCACCTGATGCCCGAGAGCTCCCTCGGAATGGGCTACTACTACGATCCGGACGAGAACTGGGCCTTCTGGTGCGGCCTTGCGGCCGCCCATCCGGATCTGGTCGACACTCCCGTGACCATCGGCGAGTCCTTCGAGGGCCGCGACATCTACTCGGTCCGCCTGACCAGCCCCGACGGGCCGTCCTACAAGCCGGTCATCTACTTCAGCTCGCTGATCCATGCCCGTGAGCCGGGGGGCAACTCCGTGCTCATAGACTTCGCGATGTGGCTGACCGACAACTACTCCAGCGATACGATGGCGGAGTGGATTCTGGACAACACCCAGGTCTACTTCGTTCCCGTGGCCAACCCCGATGGCTACGAGTACAACATGCCCAACGGGGGCAACCACCGGAAGAACATGAACTTCAGCGTCCCGGTGCCGTCCGACGGCATAGACCTCAACCGCAACTGGGGCTACATGTGGGGCTACGACGACTACGGCTCCAGCCCGTATCCCTACGACGAGACCTACAGGGGCTCGGCTGCCTTCAGCGAGGACGAGACTCAGGTCCAGAGGGACTTCACCAACCTGATCCAGCCCATAGCAGCCATGAACTACCACACCTACGGGGGATACCTCCTCTATCCGTGGGGCTACAACAACACGCCCACGCCGGACCAGGGCACCTTCGAGTCATGGGGCGCAGCCATGACCCAGTACAACGGCTACGAGTACGGGCGCGCCGGGCAGGTGCTCTACCCGGTCAACGGGGATCAGAACGACTGGTCCTACTACTCCGGCGCCGGCCACCCCAAGGTGATGGCCTTCTCCCCCGAGGTGGACGACAACGGCTTCTGGGGCGGCCAGAACGACACGACCCTCATCGCGAGCTTCTGTGCGGAGTGCCGCTACATGAACATCTGGCTCTGCATGACAGCGCCGGGCTTCGTGGGTGTGGAAGAGGAAGATAGCCACTGCATTGAGCCCTGCGGGCTCAGCATCGGGTCGCTCTGGCCCAACCCGGTGGGCAGCTCCGGAGAGCTCAGCATCGAGGTCTCCTCTCTCTCGGCAGGCCGTTTCGAGGTTTCGCTCCACGATCTGACGGGACGGGTGGTGGCCCGGGTCGCCGATGCCGCGATCGAGCCGGGGTCGAACCTCGTCACGGTGAGCCTTCCCGGCGGCGTGCCTTCCGGTCTCTACGTCCTTCGCGGCACGAGCGGCGGGCTCGAGGACCGGGCGCTGGTCACCCTGCTCAGATAGATCCCGGGGCCGGGGCCCCTCTGCGGGCCCCGGCTCCGCCAGCCCGCGCCGCGCGCGTCCTTGTCACATGGGTGCCGCTTTCGCAGTATAGGACAGTCCCGGTACTGCCGCGCATGCATGGACGATTCAAGGGCCCGGGAACCGGATCGTGCCCGCAGACACGCATGACCGGGCCATGCCGGACAGCGCCCGGCACTCCGGCGGCTTCCGGCTCTCAGGTCAACCCGAGGAGGTAGCGCCGTGAAGAGATGGGTCGTTCCAGTCATTGTCTTCGTATTGACCGCCACCTCCTGGTCCGGCCGCATAGTCAGGTTGTACGACCTGAGCCAGGAACAGGTGCTCGCGCTCCTGGAGTCCGGCTACGACATCACCTCGAGCGATGCCCGGCTGGGTTTCGCGGACGTCATGCTGGAGCGCGGTCAGCTCGATCAGGCAGCCCTTCTGGCTCCCCGGTACGAGGTGATGCCCGAGGAGTGGGCCCACCTGATGCCGGAGAGCTCCCGCGCCATGGGCTACTACTACGATCCCCAGGAGAACTGGGCCTTCTGGTGCGGCCTTGCGGCCGCCTACCCCGACCTTGCGGACACACCGGCATCCATAGGCCAGTCGTTCGAGGGCAGGGACATCTACGTGATCAGGCTCACCAGCACCGTGGGCGCGGACTGGAAGCCCCCCATCCTCTTCACCTCGCTGACCCACGCCCGCGAGCCGGGGGGCAACTCCGTGCTCATAGACTTCGCGATGTGGCTGACCGACAACTACTCGAGCGACACGATGGCGGAGTGGATACTGGACAACACCGAGGTCTGTTTCGTGCCCATCGTGAATCCGGATGGGTACGAATACAACATGCCCAACGGGGGCAACCAGCGGAAGAACATGAACTTCAGCGTCCCTGTGCCGTCCAGTGGCATAGACCTCAACCGCAACTACGGCTACATGTGGGGCTACGACGACTATGGCTCCAGCCCGAATCCCTACAGCGAGACCTACAGGGGATCGGCTGCCTTCAGCGAGGACGAGAGCCAGGTGATGAGGGACTTCACCGACGCTCTCGACCCCATTGCCTCCATGAACTACCACACCTACGGCGGCCACCTTCTCTTCCCCTGGGCCTACAACAACACGCCCACGCCGGACCAGAGCACCTTCGAGTCCTGGGGCGCCGCCATGACCCAGTACAACGGCTACAACTACGGCCGCTGCGGCCAGTGCCTGGGCTACAACGCCAACGGCGACGCGGTGGACTGGAGCTACTGGAGCGGCGGAGGCCACCCGAAGATGTGGAGCTTCACCCCCGAGGTGGACGATGCCGGCTTCTGGGGCGGCCAGAACGACACAACGCTCATCGCGAGCTTCTGCGCCGAGTGCCGCTACATGAACATCTGGCTCTGCATGAACGCACCGGGCTTCGTAGGGGTCGAAGAGGAAGAGAGCCACGGCATAGAGCCGAGCGGGCTCAGCATCGGCTCGCTCTGGCCCAACCCGGTGGTCGGCACGGGCTGCTTCAGCCTGAGCCTCTCCTCGCCGGCCGGCTCCAGGGTGGCCCTGTCTCTGTATGATCTCACTGGCCGGCTCGTGGCCGATCTGCTCGACTCCGGCGTAGAGGCGGGGTGGAGCGTCTTGCATGCCGGCGTTCCCGATCGTGTCGTTCCCGGGCTCTACGTTCTGCGCGCCAGCTCCGGGCAGCTCGAGGACCGGACGCTGCTGACGGTTCTCAGGTAGGGTCTGCGATTGAGCGAGGGTGACCCGACCTTCTACGAGATCCTCGGCGTCTCGACCGATGCCTCCATGGAGGACATAGAGCGGGTCTATTTCGAGCTCGCCAGGAAGTACCATCCCGACGTGGCCGGCAACTCCCCGGACGCCACGGCGAAGTTCATGCTCATCAACGAGGCCTACCAGATCCTCAGGACACCGGAGTCGCGCTCCGTCTACGACGCCGAGTCGGGCCTGTCGGAGAGAGGCGACCAGCGCTCGTCGGGCTCCGGACCCATCGTGACGTCCTCTGCCACCGAGGTCGGGAGGGAAGAGAGCGCGCAGCCGGAGACGAGGCTGGGAGCCGTTCAGCGCGTCTCTCCCGAGCTCAGGAAGGCCATATCCCAGGCCGAGCGGATGTGCAGGAGCGGCGACTTCTGGCAGGCCTACGACTCCCTGATGAAGTGGGTCGTCCAATACCCCAGACAGGCCGCTCTGAGAAGGGCCCTCGCGAAGGCGGCCGAGGGCAAGAACCGCCTGCACGACGCGGCCAACCACCTGATCGTTGCCAGGGAGGTCGAGTACTTCAATGCCGACAACCACGCGCTGCTCGGTAGCATCTACCTGAAGGGCAAGCAGTGGGGCAAGGCCAGGGACTGCTTCAATGACGCTCTGTCCTGGAACGAGGAGCATGTGCTCGCCAGGGATGGACTGAAGGAGGTCGAGGAGGAGCTCGAGAAGCAGAAGCCGGTCGTTCAGCGGCTGCTCGGCAAGCTCTCGGCATCCATGAAGAAGAGGAAGCAGGATTGAGCGGTGAGGCCGAGAGGCTCTACTATTCGATAAGCGAGGTCTGTGAGATGACGGGCCTGAGGCCTCATGTCCTCAGGTACTGGGAGACGGCGTTCCCGATGCTGCGCCCCCAGAAGAACCAGGCCGGCAACCGGGTCTACCGCGAGAAGGACATCAGGCTCATAAGGCTGATCCAGAAGCTCCTCCACGAGGACAGGTTCACCATGGATGGCGCGCGGATCAGGCTCGAGGAGATGAAGAACGGCGTCGGGCAGATGGAGCTGGAGATCAGTGCGGGCGGATCTGCCCAGCCCGGGAGCGGCATGCTCGACGAGATCCTGGAGGACCTCCGCGGCATTCTCTCGATCCTCGACAGGGATCCTACCGTCGTTGACGGTTCTCGTGATTAGTGCTAACTTCCGCAACTCTGGTCGGGGCGTGGCGCAGTCCGGTAGCGCACTTGAATGGGGTTCAAGGGGTCGCTGGTTCGAATCCAGTCGCCCCGACCAGCCTCAGGCCCTCCTGTTCCTCAGGTGCTTCTTCCAGTGGTTCTTCCTGTTCCTGATCCACTTCTCGGGTGAGGGGCCCGGTAATCCCGTTTGAAGGACGATCTGGTAAGACCGCGCCAGGAGATGGTCGAGCGGCTGGCACGTGACTACCCGGGGTCTGACCCGGCGGTTCTCCAGGCAATGCTGGTCGTGCCCCGTCACCACTTCGTCGCCGATGCTCTGCGGCACCAGGCCTACCTGGAGGCCAGCCTGCCCATAGGCATGGGCCAGACTCTCAGCCAGCCCTCCACCGTGCTCGCGGCCCTCTCGATGCTCTCCCTGCGTGCCGGAGACGTTCTTCTGGAGATAGGCTCCGGAAGCGGATACCTGGCCGCGGTGGCGTCGAGGCTCTGCAGGAGGGTCTACGGCATGGAGCGCCTGATGCAGCTCGTGAACGGCTCGAGGAGCGCTCTGACGAGCCTGGGGATCCTGAACGTGAGCATAGGACTCGGCGACGGCAGCGCCGGCTGGCCCGAGCACGCGCCCTACGACTGCATCGTCATCAGCGCGGCTGCCCCCGGTATCCCGCCCGGGCTGGCCGACCAGCTCTCGTCCCGGGGGAGGATAGTGGCTCCCCTGGGCAACCGCACCGATCAGCTTCTCGAGCTTTGGCGCCTCGAGCAGGGCAGGCTCGTCAGGTCAGGCGAGTCCATCGGCTGCAGGTTCGTGCCACTGATCGGCAAGGGAGGCTGGAGTGGGTGAGGCGATCCTCTCCGCGCTCTCGGGCATGCCCTCGGAGATCCAGATGCTGCTTCTGTCCGGTATTCCTCTGACGGAGCTCCGCGCCAGCATTCCCCTCGCGCACATCATGGTCTCTCAGGGGGTCTGGCACTGGGCCTGGTGGGAGATCTACGCCCTGGCAGTGCTGGGCAACCTGCTTCCGGTCCCGCTGATTCTCTGGGGACTGGGCCCTGTCAGCCGGTTCCTCCGCAGATGGGGGCCGTTCGACCGTTTCTTCGAGTGGCTCTTCGAGAGGACCAGGGCCAGGGCGGGCAGCAAGATAGAGAAGTACGAGGCGCTAGGCCTTACCATTTTCGTCGCGATCCCCCTCCCGGTGACAGGAGCCTGGACCGGCAGCCTTGCGGCCTTTCTCTTCCGGATTCCCGCGCGTCTCTCGATACCGGCCATCTCCCTGGGTGTTGCCCTTGCAGGGGCCGTGGTCACGCTGATAGCCACGGGCGCTCTCGCGGGCCTCCGGTTCATTCTGGGAACCGGGGCCTGAGACGGCCCCTGCCGTTGACCCGGGAACGCGACAATGTGTACATTGCGGTTTCGTGTCGGGGCGTAGCGCAGTCCGGTTAGCGCGCCTGGTTCGGGACTAGGAGGTCGGAGGTTCAAATCCTCTCGCCCCGACCATCCCGGTGTGTCAGGACGGACCGTGGGGCAGGTCCGGTTGCGTTCTCCGCTGGCTGCTGATCGAGGGGGACATGAGGCTCGTATCCGTGATAGGCGCTTCCTCACCCGTCGAGCGCGAGGAGGAGATCGCCGAGGAGCTGGGTGAAATGCTCGCCCGTGAGGGGCTCGTTCTGGTCTGCGGTGGGGGCAGCGGTGTCATGGCTGCTGCCTGCAGGGGCGCGAGACGGGCGGGAGGTCTCACCCTGGGCATCCTTCCCACTCCGGATCGGTCCTTCGCCAACGAGGATGTCCAGATCGCCGTTCCGACGGGGCTCGGCGCCGCCAGGAACCGCCTGGTGGCCCTCACGGGAGAGGCCGTGGTCGCCGTCGGCGGCAGGTACGGGACTCTGTCGGAGATCGCGTTCGCCCTCGATGCCGGAAGGCCCGTGTGCTCCATAGGCGGGTGGCGGGAGGTGGAAGGGGTCAGAGCCGTTTCCTCTGCTCGCGAGGCGCTGGAGTTCGTGCTGAACGCGCTGGGCCTCTCACACCGGACGAGCTTGGCGGGAGGATGCGTGTGACCCTCGAAGCCAGGGACCTCGAGGCGCTGATAAGGGACGTGCCGGGCTTTCCCAGGGAAGGTGTGGTCTTCAAGGACATAACCACCCTTCTGACGCACGGGGGCGCCCTGACCCGGGCGGTGGAGCTGATGGAGCGGGAGGCCCGGGACATCGAGTACGATGCGATAGCCTCGATAGAAAGCAGGGGCTTCGTCTTCGGGGGCGCCATGGCGGTCAGAGCCGGGCTGCCCCTGGTTCTCATCCGCAAGCAGGGCAAGCTCCCCGCGGACACCATAGGGATCGACTACTCGCTCGAGTACGGGACGGCCAGGGTCGAGATGCACCGCGGCTCTCTCGGGCCGGGCGCGAGGGTCCTGATAGTCGACGACCTCCTGGCGACGGGCGGGTCAGCCCTGGCAGCGGCGGGTCTGCTGCAGCGGGATGGCTGCCGGGCCGCCGGCGCTCTGTTCCTCATCAGTCTCGAGTTCCTGGGGGGACGCTCCAGGCTCGAGCAGAGCGGCCTTCCGACGAGGTTCGTAATAGGGGTGGACGGCTGAGCGAGCCGTCCACGGGCAAGCAAGAAGGAGGATCGAATGACAGCGAGAAGGATGACGTGGAGCCTCCTGGTTCCCGGGCTCGTCGTGGTGTTCCTGATGGCCCTCGCGGGCTGCGGAGAGCAGCCGGCGCGGACCGGCGGCGATCCCGCTGAGGGTGGAGAGAGGCCCGGAGACGTGGGCGAGGAGCCCGGAAGGGACGTCGGGGAGGAGCCTGGCGAGGATCGGGAGGGGCCCGGTGACGACGAGACGCCCGTAGCCGCAGGCGACGAGCCCCTGGACTTCGACTTCGAGACTGCCGAGCCCGAAGTCGGCCAGTGGGTGACCTACGGCGTCGACGACCAGGCCGGCGGGGCCACCATCTCGATAGTAGGGGCCGAGGTCTTCGATGGCCATGAGTGCCTCTGGTACCAGTTCGACATCCCCGGCGAGGTCACCTTCAAGCTGCTCGCCGACTTCTCCCAGCTCGCCGAGGCCGCCGAGGACTTCGAGGAGATCTGGGAGGACTTCGCCGGTGATCCCGAGACCTACATTCGTGAGATGATCGAGACGGGTGGCGCCGACTGGGCCTCCGGCATGATGACGTCCGAGGATGCCCTGGAGAGCAGCGCCGCTTTCCTTCGCGGCCTCAAGACCGTCATCGTCGAGGAGGGCGGAGTGCTCGTCGCCTACGACCTGAGTGGGGTTGCGGACGTGCTGGAGCCAGTCATGGAGAACCCCGAGATGTTCAGCTCGATGGCGGGCATGAGCGGCATGCAGATGGGCTCCGCCGGCCAGCCGGCCGTGGACACGCAGGAGATCCTCGAGGTCCTCGACGATCTCGAGATGTCGGCCTCCCCGGTCAACTGGCAGATCGGCTCCCAGACGGTTGGCGGCTTCCAGTGGAGGATGGAGTACGCGCCCGAGGGCGTGGAGCTGGAGGTCGTCTTCTCCAACGAGCTGCCGATCCTTCCTCTGGCCTACGCGAAGGTCACGCAGGATGGCGAGTCGCACTTGCTCGAGGTCAGGGACTTCGGTTTCAGCGGAGCCAGGGACGCTCTTCCCGGTCAGCCGGCCAGGACGATAGACGTGGCCCAGATGCTGGAAGGATTCGTTCAGATGGCTCAGAGCGGGGCAATGGGGCGCATGCCGCAGTAGGAAGCCCCCGGCGCTCCAGGAGCGCACCCAGTGCGCAGAATCGCCCGGCAGGCTGGATCTGGAGGCCTGCCGGGCGCTTTCTGTAGGCCCGGGCGGTTTGTAGGATAGGACGAACCGTTCCGGTTTCCTTCGTACACCCATGGGAGGCGTCCCGCTTGGCTTCAGAGGTGTCCCTGTTCGGACCGGAGAACCCCCCGGAAGGCCGCCCCCTGGCCGACAGGCTGAGGCCTGCGAGCCTCGAGGAAGTGGTCGGGCAGGACCATCTCCTGGCCCCCGGCTCGGCCTTCAGGGCCGCCCTGGAGAAGGGCGCGCTGGGCTCGGTCATCCTCTGGGGTCCTCCGGGCTCCGGCAAGACGACCATCGCGCTGCTGATCTCTCACTACACCGGTGAGCACTTCGTGAGCTTCAGCGCCGTAACCGGCGGCGTGGCCGATGTCAGGAGGGTCGTCGAGGAAGCCAGGGCTGTCAGGAGCGCACAGGGAAGATCCACTCTCCTGTTCGTCGACGAGATACACCGCTTCAACAGGGCGCAGCAGGACGCCTTCCTCCCGCACGTGGAGGACGGGACGATAAGGCTGGTGGGGGCAACCACCGAGAACCCCTCCTTCGAGCTGAACGCCCCTCTTCTGAGCAGGTGCACCGTCTACGTTCTCGAGAGGCTCTCGCGGCAGGACATCGGCAGGATCCTGGATCGGGCGATCGAGTCCCCTGATGGCCTGTGCTCTGCCGATCCTCCCGAGCTGGAGGAGGAAGCGCTCGAGCTGCTTGCCGAGCTTGCCGATGGCGACGGCCGACGCGCCCTGAACATGCTCGATTCCGTCTGCCGCTCCTTCGAGGGACGATCTCTGAGCAGGCAGGAGCTCGGGAGGATGCTGCGAAGCGCTCCCCTTCTGTACGACGGGGACAGGGAGGAGCACTACAACCTGATCAGCGCCCTTCACAAGTCCCTGAGATCCGGCGACCCGGACGCCGCGCTCTACTGGCTCGCCAGGATGATGTCCTCGGGAGAGGATCCCCTCTACATAGCCAGGAGGCTGATAAGGTTCGCCACCGAGGACGTCGGGCTCGCCGATCCATCGGCCCTGACCGTGGCCATGAGGGCCGCCGACAGCTACGGGTTCCTCGGCTCTCCCGAGGGAGACCTCGCGCTGGCGGAAGCCGTCGTCTACCTGGCGATGTCTCCGAGGTCGAACTCCCTCTACGTGGCCTGGAAGCGCGCTCTCGAGGCCTGCGCGAGATCCGGGAGCCTGCCTGTGCCGCTGCACCTGCGCAACGCTCCC
>JAFGKQ010000185.1 GCA_016928495.1 Candidatus Fermentibacterales bacterium | reverse complement strand
GTCACCATATATGACAACTCCGGGGACTCGCTCGATGCGGCCGTCTCCAGGGCTCCCGGGGTAGCGGCCGTCCAGTCGGACCTGCTGCGTGAAGGCGCCGTGTCGGATGCTGTCAGGGATTGCGATATAGCGGTCGGGGCGGTTCCGGGCTTCATGGGCTTCCGGACGCTGGCCGCCGTCCTCGAAGCCGGCAAGGACGTAGTGGACATCTCCTTCTTCGAGCAGGATCCCATGCAGCTCCAGGAGCTCGCGAAGCGCGGGAGCTGCAGGTGCCTGGTCGACTTCGGGATAGCACCGGGATGCACCAACCTGTTCTTCGGCAGGTGCCGGAAGCTGCTCTCGAGGATCAGGGTCTTCGAGTGCTACGTCGGAGGGCTTCCCCGGGAGCGCCGCCTTCCGTGGCAGTACAAGGCGCCCTTCTCCCCCGTGGACGTGCTCGAGGAGTACGTCAGGCCGGCCAGGCTGATAAGGGACGGCGCGCTGGTCACGCTTCCAGCGCTCTCGGAGCCCGAGCTGATGGATTTCGACGGAGTCGGCACGCTCGAGGGCTTCCTCACGGACACCCTCCGCACACTGCTGCAGGAGGGAGTAGATCTCGGCCTGGAGAGCATGATAGAGAAGACACTCAGGTATCCCGGGCATCGCGAGCGCGTACAGGTCCTGCTCGATGCCGGTCTGCTGAGCAGCGAGCCCCTGGAGGTGGCCGGGCACAGCGTCTCGCCCCTGGAGCTGACGGGGCGCCTCCTCATTCCCGCCTGGCACCTCGGCGAGGGCGAGCGGGACCTCACCGCCCTCAGGGTCATCGCTACGGGAACGGACGCGGCCGGTCGCGCAGCTTCCGTCGCATGGGAGATGCTGGACGAGTACGACTCCGTCTCCCGCACGACCTCGATGGCCAGGACGACGGGCTACACATGCACCGCCGGGGTCCGGTTGCTCGCGGCGGGCCTCTGGAGCGAGACAGGCATCGCGACTCCCCAGACCGTAGGCATGTCGGACGCGTGCTACCGCTTCATCCTGGACAGGCTGGCCGAGAGGAACGTGCTCTTCGATGGAGGGCGTCTTGAGACGGGCTGAGCTCGGGATCACCTCCGGCAGCCGGATGGAGGACATCCTGCGGAGCTGCATCGTATGCAGGCTGGGTCTGTGCTGCAATGGGCAGCCCTACGTCGTCCCCCTGTGCTATGGCTACGAGGACGGCTCCCTGTACATCCACTGCGCTCCCGAGGGCAGGAAGCTCGAGGCGATCCGGGCGAACGACAGGGTCTGCTTCGAGGTCGAGGAGATCGCGGAGCTCGAGAGAACTGGCGACGGGGCGTGTGACTGGGACATGAGGTACAGGAGCCTGATCGGATTCGGGCGGGCCACGATCCTCACCTCCCGCGAGGACAGGCTCCACGCGGCGAAGGTGCTGCTCGGGCATCTGGCATCCGCTAGAGGCGTGACCGTGGATCCGGGCGATATGGACGTCTCGGGCATGCTTGCCATCAGGGTGGAGGTAGACTCCATGACGGGCAGGCAGTCGGAGAGGCAGTCTTCATGACGGCTTCCGGAACCCTGTCAGCGCTCGTCCTCTGCTGCCTCGTGACCGCCCGGGCAGGAGCGGCCGGCCAGGGCTTCGAGCTGATCCTCGCGGATCATCCGGCCTCCTCCGCCTGCGGGCTCGCACCGCTGGAGGATGGCCTTCTCGTGGCCTGCAACTCCCCGCAAGGAGCGTTCCTGCTCGAGCTGGCGAGCGACGGGCGGGTGGTCTCGACGGTGCGGTCGGGAGATGCCTCGATTGCCTCGATCGCCAGAGACAGCGACGGCAGGCTGGCGATCCTGGCCGGGAGCGAGGGCTCATGGGTCCTCATCCTGTCCGGGGACGGGTCCGGCCCGACCGGAGCGTTCGACCTGCCCGCAGACCCCCGGTTCGACCCCGTAGGCGTCTGCCCCGCCCGGGACGGCGGGGTGATCGTCGCCGGGACAGTCGCTCCCGGAGCCTTCGGCGCCATCCTCCTGGACAGCTCGGGGACCTTCTCCCAGCCTTCCCTGTTCAGGGTGGCGGATTTCGACAGGGCGTCATGCGTTACATCCACGGGCGACGACGGGTGCCTGATAGTCGGGACGACGCGATCGCAGGGGGTGCCCGGCGCCGAGACGGTGGTGCTCAGGCTCGATCCCGACATGACGTTCCCCTGGTGCCGCCGCTTCGCCAGCACGGGCATGTCCAGCCCGGCAGCGGCAATATCCACACGTGACGGGGGATTCGCGCTGGCAGGTGCCTGGACCTCCGCGGAAGGCTCCGCAGACCCGTTGGCCAGAGACATCCTCCTGATGAGGCTCGATGAGGCGGGATCCATACTCTGGACCGGATCCTACGCCGGCCTGGGAGCGGACTCCGCGGTGGATCTGGCCCAACTGGAGGATGGCGGCTTCGCCGTCCTTGCAGGCACGTCGGACGAACCCGGCGAGTGGATAGGGACCATGCTGCTCAGGGTGGACTCGCAGGGAGGGGAGATCTGGACCAGGTATTACACGACACGGAGATGGAGCTGCCCCGAGGCTCTCCTGGCTCTTCCGGACGGCGATCTGGTGTGCGCCGGATGGACGGACCCGGCGGGCCTGGGAGCGGAGGGAAGGGAGGGCCAGATGATCTGGGTTCTCAGAACCGGGCCCGACGGCTTCCTGCGGGAAGCGGGCTCGTCGGACGAGGGCAGGTGAGCGCCGGTGCTCTGCTTGCCGCCGCGGCGCTCCTGCCGGCCCGGAGCACGGCGGTGACCCCCCACGCCGAGGCTTCCGGGGGAGTTGCGGGCTCCGGCCTGACGATAACGGTGATCTACGACAACGTTCCGCTCGACGAGTCGCTCGTGCCGGACTGGGGCTTCTCGGCACTGATCGAGCCCGAGGGAGGGCCTCGGATCCTGTTCGATACCGGCACCAGCGGAGAGATACTGCTCTCCAACATGCGGGTGCTCGGGATCGATCCCGACAGCCTCGACATGGTGGTCATCTCGCACGCTCACTACGATCACGCGGGCGGCCTGGCAGACCTCCTGGCATCCATCAGCGGGTCGCCCCTGCTCGTGCTCTGCCGGTCGTTCCCCGGGCAGATGAGGCAACTCGGCATGGATGACGGCTGCTCTCTGCTCGAAGCCGGGGAGGAGCCGCTCGAGCTGGCGCCGGGAGTGAGATCTACCGGGGAGATGGGTGGCACGATCAGAGAGCAGGGCCTGCTGGTCGGGTTCGGGCAAGGCCAGCATGTGCTGCTCACCGGATGCGCTCATCCCGGCATCGTGGACATGGCGGCCAGGGCGCTCGAGATGGTCGGGAGCAGGGGAAGCCTGGACCTGGTGATGGGGGGCTTCCACCTCAGGGACCTCGATCAGGCCTCTGCGGCAGAGACAGCGGAGAAGCTCAGGGAGATGGGCGCGCTTGCCGTCGCTGCTTCGCACTGCACGGGGGAGGCCGCCAGAGAGGCCTTCGCGACGGTCTACGGAGAGGCGTGCTATCCGGGAGGGACCGGCTGGCGGATCCACCTCCCGTCAGCAGACTAGTACCTGTCGAGGTACCTTCCGAGCTCCCAGCCGTGGATCACCTTGATGTACTCGTCCCACTCACGGCGCTTGTTCAGGAGGAAGTGCTCGAAGATGTGCTCCCCGAGAGCCTCCCTTATTACGGCGTCCCTCTCCAGGTGATCCAGGGCCTCCGCGAGGCTGGACGGGAGCTGCCTCACTCCCAGCGCCGCCTTCTCCTCCTCGCTCATCTCGAAGATGTTCCTGTTGACGGGCGGTCCGCAGTCCAGGCCCTTCTCGATGCCGTCGAGCCCACACGCCAGCATGGCGGCCAGAGCCAGATAGGGGTTGCAGGAGGGGTCCGGGACGCGCACCTCGCACCTGGTGCCTTCCCCCCTGCGCGCGGGCACCCGTATCAGGGGAGAGCGGTTCTTTTCCGACCAGGCGATGTTCACCGGGGCCTCGTGGCCGGGAACCAGCCTCTTGTACGAGTTCACGAGCGGGTTAGTGACCGCCACGAACCCGGACGCGTGCTCGATGAGCCCCGCTATGTAGGCCCTGGCGATGCTCGACAGGCCGTCCGGCGCATCGGGATCGTAGAAGGCGTTGCTCCCGCCGGAATCGACCAGTGACTGGTGAGTGTGCATCCCCGATCCGTTCACTCCCGCGAGCGGCTTCGGCATGAAGGTCGCGTGGAGGCCGTGCATCAGCGCGACCTTCTTCACCACGAAGCGGAAGGTCACGATGTTGTCGGCAGTAGTCAGGGCGTCAGCGTACCTGAAGTCGATCTCGTGCTGTCCGGGGGCAACCTCGTGATGCGCGGCCTCGACCTCGTACCCCATGGACTCCAGCACCAGGGCTATGTCCCTGCGGGCTTCCTCGCCCTTGTCGACGGGAGAGAGATCGAAGTAGCTGCCTGTGTCGTGGGTCTCAGGGACCGGGATGCCCATGCCGTCCCTCTGGAACAGGAAGAACTCCGCCTCGGGGCCGGCGAGCAGTCTGTAGCCCATCGCGCCTGCCCGCTCCACGACCCTCTTCAGAGCCGTTCTGGGGCAACCGGCGAATGGCGAGCCATCGGGATCGGCTATGTCACAGATGAGCCTGCCGACCTTGCCGTGGTCGGTCTCCCACGGGAAGACCCCGAAGGTGTCGAGGTCCGGGACCAGGAGCATGTCCGACTCCTCGATCCGGGTGAAGCCCTCGATGGAAGAGCCGTCGAACATTATCTGGCCCTCGAGGGCCTTCTGGAACTGGCTGTCGGGAACCTCGACGTTCTTGATGATGCCGTCGATATCCGTGAACTGGAGCCGCAGGAAGTGGACGTTGTCCGTGCGGCAGCGCGCCAGTATCTCGTCGGTTCTCGAAGCCATCCGCTGACCCCCTTCCCGGGGTGAAAGAGCAAGTCTCGACGGATGGCTCGGGGGTGTCAAGGCCGGGGGCTCAGACGCCTAGCTCCCTCTTCTCCGGATTGCAGGATAGCTTGTTGTTGAACTTCTTCCTGCAGCCCAGCACCACGTAGACGCAAGGCTCCACGAGAAGCGTGAGGAACGTGGCGGCTATCAGGCCCCCGATCACGGTCACGGCCATCGGCGCCCAGGTCTCCCCTCCCTCGCCCAGGCCGAGAGCAAGCGGGACCATCGCCAGGGAGGTCGTGCCGGCGGTCATGAGGATGGGCCTCATCCTGACGGTCGCCGCCTGGATGATCGCCTCGATGACCCCCATTCCCCTGCGTCTGAGCTGGTTGGCGTAGTCCACCATGACTATGCCGTTGTTGACCACGATCCCGGACAGCATGAGAACACCGATCAGGGCGACGACGGACAGGACCGTGCCCGTGACCATGAGCATCCAGATGACGCCTATGAAGGCCATCGGCACGATCAGGATTATGATGAAGGGCTCCAGAAGAGACTCGAACTGGCTCGCCATGACCATGTAGACGAGAGCCGCGGCAACCAGGATGGCGATCCCGAGGTAGAGGAAGGTCTCCTGCTGGTCCTTGGCCTGGCCACCTATCTCGATCCTGAGGCCTCCCGTGTCGAGCGTGTCCAGCATGGCCATGACGTCTCCGGTCACCTCACCCAGAGACCTCCCGAAAACCGAACAGGATACCGTCGCTACGCGGGTCTGGTTGATCCGGGTTATCGTGTTGGGAGACAGCCTCTCCTCGAGGGTGCCCCAGGAGGAGAGGGGTGAGCCGAGGACGGGGACGTAGCTGACGTCCTCCCGCGAGTCCCTGAAGCGCTCGGGATAGCGGACGTAGATGTCGTACTCCTCCCCGCCTTCCCTGTAGATGCTCGCGGCAGTGCCCATCAGGCCGTACATCAGCTCTCTCGCGACCTGGCTCGGTGACAGCCCGCTCATGGAGAGGGCCACCGGATCGGGAACGAAGCTGAGCTCGGGGATCTGCTCCTCCAGGGAGGATCTCACCTCCCTCGTTCCCTCTATCTTCCGGATCCCGGCCACGAGAAGCTCGGAGAAGTCCCTCAGCTCGTCGATGTCGTCCCCGTAGATCTCTATCTCTATGGGGGCCGTGCCCATGAAGGGCCCCCTGTCGCCCAGGGTGTACTCGACGTCGGGCATGTGGCTCAGGACGGCCCTTATGCGGTCCTCGTACTCCTCGACGCCGACGTCACGTTGACCGGAGCGGACCAGCCTGACGAAGATGCTCCCCTCGTTGGCGGCAGCGCTGCCGAAGATCGCGGCCACGCCCTGCGACTCCCCCACCCTGGCATACATCCCGACGTAGTGCTCCTCGGGGATGATGGCCAGGACTGAGTCCTCGACCGCCCTCAGCGTGCTGTCCGTCGACTCCAGGTCCGTGCCGATGGACCTCGTGAAATCGAGCCCGATGAAGCCGTCGTCCCCCTCGGCCAG
>JAFGKQ010000184.1 GCA_016928495.1 Candidatus Fermentibacterales bacterium | reverse complement strand
GACAAGTGGAAGAGTCCAGTATACAATCAGAACGCGGTGGTGAGTGTAACTTGAAAAGTGGACCTGAAAGGCAGGGGCACGTCACAGGAGGAGCACAGCCATCACAGTTGCAGACCTGGAGTTCAGCCCCATCTGCCTGCTCCTCTCTCCGATGAACGCTCCAGAATGGTAGCGCGGCCGGCCATCTCACTCACTAGCACCGTTCCACGGTCGTTTCCTGCGTTCTAAAAGCTCGACTTGATCGCTCCCCAGGTGCCCGCGTCCAGGCTCAGGGGGTCGCAGACCATCACGCTATCGAAGGCAGCGTAGTTCGTGGCATAGTCGAAGCTGTGAGCCCCGAATCCGACGGAGCCGGGATCCGGGTAAGTCGTGTCGTACGCCGAGAGCAGGTACTCTTCCGGCTCATCCCGGAACGATCCCTGCCAGACCTTGCCGCGGAGCAAGCCACCCCACAGGTCGAACCTGACCCAGTAGACCTGTTCGTAGCTCAACGGAAGTGCACAGGTTGCGATGGCCGAGAAGCTCGCTGGTCCGTCGTGCCGCCACAGTTCCAGCGACTGGGCGTTGTACCTCATCCAGAGCACGTATGCCTTTTCATCCGCAAGAGGCGTGAACATCCTCCCTACGACGCCGACGTGATCGGTCGGGGAGAATCCCACAACCTGGCAGAAGACAGTGTAGTCGGGTATCGACATCTGATGAGGAGTTGTGCCTTCGTTGTCTCCGTTGAAAGAGAACACGTTGGCATTGCCGCAGCCGGATACGAGGAGGTGGTACCAGCCTGCCTCCACATAGTAGTCGGTGGAGTCCGGGTAGTTGCTGTACTCCGTCCAGCCGTCGGCATTGCCGTCGTCGAAACTGTCTTCGAACAGCTGCGCAGCTCCGGCGATGGCAACCAGCATGGCAAGGACAAGTGGCACTTCTCTTATCTTCATTCTCCTTCAGAGCATGCGCTGAGATCCCTCCACAGCGCAAGCGGTTGCAGGATTCCGGAATACTGTTTCATCTCACCAGGATGCACTTCTCGCTCGAGACTCCATCTCCCGACTGCAGACTTACCAGGTAGACACCGGTTGCCAGCCCCGAGCCGTCGAAGACCACCGAGTGCTCCCCTGCCGCCGTCTCCATTGGCTACCTCACCAGCACCACCCTGGCGGTTGCTACCCCCGAGCCGCTCTGCAGCCTGAGCAGGTAGACGCCCGAGGGCATGCCGGAGCCATCAAACACAACGGAATGCTCTCCGGCAGTCATAGACTGGTCCACCAGTGTCTCCACAAGCCTGCCCGAGAAGTCGTAGACATCCAGTCTGACATCGGCAGCTTGGGGCAACTCGAAGCTGACGGTTGTTGAGACCGGGAACGGGTTGGGGCAGGGCTGGTGAAGCGTGACCCACGCCGGCATCACCGGGTCGCCCTCGATCCAGGTCTGGTCCGCTACGTAGTCGAAGAGCACGTTCATGATGTTCTTGCAGTTGCTGGGCGACCCGTAGTTCTGGACCACGATCACGGCGGAGTTCTCTTCAGGGCAGAAGAACATCCCGTTGAAGCCGAAGGTCGCCATGCTGTTGCCCCAATGGCCCCAGACTGTCCGTCCGCTTCCCCAGAAGTTCTCTTCCTTGCGCCAGCCCAGGCCCCAGTCGGCGTTCAGGTCGGGGTACTGCACCTTCATGATGGTGTCCACCGTGGCATCATCCAGAATCCGCACCCCGTAGGCTTCTCCTCCCAGCATGAAAGCTATCAGCGCCCGGGACAGATCCATCGGGCTTGCTTTAAGCATCCAGCCCGCATAGTTCGCTGCGCTGGGGTAACCGTAAGGGGTGGAGTACACACCGTGGGAGTACTGGTAGGGCAACGCTACGTTCATCGTATCTACCGATTCGATCAGGTAGGACGGGTCTTCCATTCCCAGCGGGTCGAAGATGTACTCCCTGCAGTGAAGGTCGTAGATCGCGGAGTAAGGGCTGACCTGCTCCACGATCGCTGCGATTACCGCCTGGGCCCGGTGCTGGTTGTAGGCGAACCCTGTCCCGGGTTCCCATGTATGGAAGTTGGCAACCGGATCGTACCAGAGCCCGCCGGGAACGTAGACTTCCTGGACGTATTCCGTATTGGTGTAGGTGGTGTCGCCGGCCTCCAGCTCTCCGGGCAGCAGCAGCTCCGCTGCGCGGAGGCTGGAGGTGTGACACAGGACCATCCTCGGGGTGATCGGCGTGTCCGGGAAGTTGGGATTGCGGACGCTGCAGGGCAGGTAGTCGTTCACATCGGCGTCGAGGTCAACCAGGCCGTCCTCCCACAGCTGCATGAAAGCTATGGCGTTGAAGGGCTTGGTCACGGACCAGAGGTAGAAGAGGGTCTCTTCGTTCACCATCGAGTCGGCATACGAGAAGTTCTTGCAGCCGTATGTGCCGGACCAGAGCAGCGAGTCTCCGTAGAAGGCGCAGGCGGAGAGGCCGGCAACGTTGTTGGCCTGGCAGATGCTATCCACGTAGGCATCCGGCGGGTCGGCCGCAACAGCAGCCGTGAGCAGCATAGCGAAGACGGCAGATGCTCTCACCGATTCCCCCCTCTCGCTTCGCCAGGGTCGCCGGAGGCTACTACCTGGCAACAAGGCACTTGACGGAGGCGGTCGAGCCAGGCGTCCTCATCACCAACAGGTAGACCCCTGCTTCGAGCTCGCACCCGTTTATCTCGACCGAGTGCTGCCCCGCCGTCATTTCCCCATCCACCAACGTTTCGATCAGCCGACCGGAGATGTCGAAGACGTCCAGCCTGACGTGTCCCGCCTCGGGCAGCTCGAAGTCGATGGTGGTAGAGGATGAGAATGGGTTGGGTGATGAGGTCAACGACACCGGCCCGGCGACACCTTCCTCCTCTACCGAGAGCGGGTTCATCTCTATGTCGAGAGTCGTCTCGGTTTCCTCGAAGACCTCGACTCCCTCGAAGGTCTGCGGCGTGTAGCCGGACAGCGTGGCAGTGACGGTGTAGGTACCCGGCTCCAGCATCATGCCGTAGTAGCCAATCCGATCAGGGCTGCAGGATTCGCCGTCAGCCTCGATGAGGACATCCTGCACGTTCCCCGGGCCACTGCCGATCGTCACGCTTCCCAGCAGGTAGTTCACTGGGATGTTGAGGTTCACACAGACGCTGTCGATCACCTCGCCGGCCATGTCGACCACACACAGGCAAAGAAGGTTGCCGGAGATCTCCACACGGCAGAAGTGATAGCTGCGTTGCCCGGTGACGATGTTGGGCCAGCCCGGCTGGGGCCAGGCCAGCGGAGCGCCTCCTCCTCCTGTTGAGACGTGCTGCACTCCGTTCACACTCGCGCGGGAGTAGTAGTGGTTGTGGCCGGTGAACAGCATCTGGACGCCATAGGCCTCGAGAAGCGGCTGCAGCAGGTTCTGAACATCCTCGTTGTTCGCGTGTCTTCCGCAGGACCGTCCGGGCTCGCGGACGATCCCGGAAATCCAGGGCGGCGAAGTCGCCGCTGGGTCACCATCAATCACGGGTCCGCAGGACCATCCGGGCTCGTGGATGATCACGAACTTCCAGGGCTTCGAAGTCGCCGCCAGATCGCTCTCGATCCAGGCGAGTTGCTCCGCCGATATCTCGCCCGGTTCGAAGGGCTCGTAATACTCGGGGTAGTGGTCCGCTATCACGAAGTGTGCCGGACCGTAGTCGAAGGACCAGTAGCGCCTGTCCACGTAGGGATAGGGCAGGTACTTCCCGAACAGCGGAGTGTCGATGTGCATTGCCGTGTCGCTGTAGAGCTCGTGGTTGCCAAGGCATGCGACCATCGGCACCTCCCTCATGAGCTGCCTCAGATTGAGCTGCTCGTCGCTGAAGAACTCGTTCTGCCATGAGGACTCCAGGCCACCCGTGTAGACGAGGTCGCCGCTGTGGAGGAATAGCGTCTGAAAGCCGGGATCTACCTCGTACTGGGCGACCATGACGGCAACCAGTGAATCATGCGTCATGTAGTTGGTCCTGGTGTCACCATAGACCATGAAGCTCGCGTTCGTCGCGGACGTCGAAGGTGCGGCCCAGAAGTTGCCTTCGATCTCCGATCCGGAGCAGCTGACCTGGTAGTAGTAGTGCACCGAGGGCGTCAGGCCCGTGATCGTGTGGATGTGCAGGTGATCCGTGGTGTACTCGTCAGTGAGGGCGCTGCCCATGCTGTAGGTGGTGTCCGTTCCCCACTCAATCAGGCACTGCTGCTGGCTGTCCAGCTGCCAGTGCACGGTCATCTCGGAGATCGTCCCCGTGTACAGCAGGTAGGGGTCCTTGTGGAAAGGCGGTTCGAGCGAGCCGTCGGCTGCTCCCGAAGCAAGAACCAGCAGGCAAGAAACCGAAAGCGGGGCGACAAGCGCCGCTCCTATTAGTCGCTTCGCCGTCATCGTATGAGGCTCCTCCAGGCTTGGGTATCTGACCTGTCCCGCCCTGATGAACGCACTACTCACGGGGCAGTAACGAGCAACGCCTGCTCATCGTCGGGAGGGGTCGATCAGACCGGGAGAGGCCGTTTCCGGCGGCTGGGGCATGGGCTGCCCGGAAATCAGGCGCGAAGCAACTCCAAGCCTATCAGGCACCTCCAGACGCACCTAGCACGAAGCGTATACATGGTGCGAGAATGCCAGCCGGTCAACCGCGTGTAGACCCGCCGTGTGGTTGCGTTGGCGAGGTGACTGCCACCACAGGCTGAGGAGGAGCCGGCAGCAGCTAGAGGTAGTAGTGAACCGTCACCTCGAGGGAGTCACCCTCGAACCTTCCGGTGACTACCCCGCACTCGTCGGTCTCGTTGTCTGGGCGTACCTCGTAGACGGGCCGGATCAGCAAGGGATTGGGCCCATCGCACAGGGAGTGTCCCCACTCCGAGGGATCCAGTGTGACGTCGAACACCCAGGACTCGCCCGGGTCCAGCTCCCGCCAGGACGGGTAGTTGACCGTCCAGCCCCTGGGCTGGTCCCTGAGGATACGGTCCGCGACAGCGCCGTTCTCGTCCAGGACCTCGAAGAAGAG
>JAFGKQ010000183.1 GCA_016928495.1 Candidatus Fermentibacterales bacterium | reverse complement strand
CGAATCCCAGGTACTTCCGGATCTTCTCCTGCGCCCGCGTGAGTACCGAGGCGGACCACGCACCGAGCAGCAGCCCGGCGGATCTCCCCAGGATGTAGACTGCGCCGATGAGCCCGAGCGCGCCGAGCTGCCCTATCTCGAGGTGGGCGCCCGCCAGGAAGAAGAACAGAACGAACAGCAGGGGCATCAGGGGTCTCAGTTGCTTGCTGACGGCCGGAACGGCGTTCGATCCCCTCGCGTTGGCAAGAACGAAGCCTATCATCATGTTGACAAGGATCAGCGAGAGCCCCATCCGCTCGGCGAGCCCCGAGGCAACTGCGACGAAGCCGAAGGTGAGGGCTGGAACGTCCGCACCGTGCCTGAGCCTTCTCTGAAGAAACACGTAGACCACGCCGAGGGCCCCGCCGACGACGAAGCTCAACCCGAGCTCCGTCGCGGGGTCGGCCATGCTGGAGAGGAGGCCCTGCGACGCTCCCGAGGCCTCACCGACCAGCAGGCTCCGGGCGAACGCAGCCGCGAAACCGTATATGAGTATGGCCAGGCCGTCATCGAAGCCCACGACCGCATAGAGAGCCCTGGTGAGATCTCCGCGGGCTCTGTACTCCTGGATGACCGCAACCGTACCGGCTGGCGCGCTGGCCGGCGCCATCGCACCGAAGATCAGTCCCATGGCCAGGTCCCCCGTCACGGCGTAGACGGCGATCGCGACGAGACCGAAGGCAAGGAAGCACTCGCCGAAGATGATCACGACTATGCTGCGGCCCAGCCTCCTCATCGATGACATGGAGAGCTCGGAGCCGATCGTGAAGGCCACGAATCCCAGCGCGATCTGAGTGATGAACGAGAGGCCGTCCAGCAGGTCCCTCGTGAAGAAGCCGAGAGCCGAAGGGCCGGCAATGGCTCCGGTGACCAGGAAGCCTATCAGGGAGGGCAGGCCGGCACGCCGGGCGACCTTCCCCAGGTGCAACCCGACCAGGACCGCGAGTCCGACAAGCGTTAACGCGCCGATATCGGGCATGGGAAAGGTCCCGGACTACCTGCGGCCGAGCGATCCGGAGCAGAAGTCTATGTCGGTTACCGTAAGCAAGATGTCCGTTCTGCCGGTGAGGGGCCCCGATATGTACTCGATGTTCCGGATCGTCGCGTTAACAAGCTCTTCTCTCACCACGCCGACTATGACTCTGCTGAAGGACTGATCCGAGCTGTCCCAGAAGCCGGCGAACAGGGGCATCCTCGTCAGATAGCCGGAGACCTCGTTCGACTCGATGACGGACGAGGAGGCGAACTCATCGGCTGCGAAGACCTGGAGGATGTCCTCGAAGATGGCCTCGTCCTCGATGAATACGTGCACCAGCTTGCATCGGGTCTCGGTGGGTGCAGGGGCCGTTGGCGGCGATGGTGCGGAGCGCTCCCGGATGGCTCCGACCAGCTCCGCGGAAGAGGTCGCGGCCCTGAGGCGGTTGCAGAGCTCGGCGTTCCGGAAGAGCTGTGCGACGGAGGAGAGGAGCTGGACGTGCTCGCGAGGCTTGTCCGAAGGGCCCATGACGAAGGCAAGCAGGTCCGTCTTCTTTCCGTCGATCGAATCGAACTCGACGGCTTTTCGTGTGGTGACGAGGCCCATGAGGAAGCGGGGGGCGTCGTCGAGCCGGCAGTGGGGAATGGCGATGCCGTTGCCGAAGCCCGTCGAGCCGAGCTGCTCTCTGCGCCAGAGCTGGTCGAACAGGGCCTGGGAGTCGTAGGTGCCGCCGATGGCATCACTTCCGGCGCAGAGGGAGGCTATCGCCCGGAGCAGCTCCTTCTTGTCCCTGGCGTCGATCCCGGGCTGAACGCAACCGGGGTCCAGCACTTCCTCGATTCTCACGGCACGGACCTCCATTCGAGCGAATCGGCCATCCCGGGGCGGGTAGACATCAGATCAGGTCCAGTCGGCGGAGCACGTCGGGTATGTCGCGGAAGCCGGCTACCTCGTGGACTCGTCCGGGATCCAGGATATCCTCTCTCTCAGCGGCCCAGGTTCTCGATCGCTGAATATGGAGAACACGGATACCGGCATCCAGAGCAGGATTGACATCGGACCTGGGGCTGTTGCCGATCATGACGCTGCGCCCGGGATCGCCCCCGTTGCAGCGGACTATTCCGGAGAGGACCTCGGCTGTCTTCATCGGGACGATCACGAGATCGTCGAAGTAGGGCTCCAGCCCGGACCTCGCGAACTTGCTCCTCTGATGATCGGCCTCGCCCATGGTGCAGGCGACCATGCGGCAGCCTCCCGCCGCGAGCGCGGCCACCACCTCCAGTACTCCGGGATAGAGGATTACGGGATGCGACACCAGGTTGAGAGAGATGTTGCTCATTGCGGCCAGCACGGGTTCCGTGAGAGGCCGCTCCAGCTCGAGCATGATCTCCGTAAGGGTATCGAGGTAGGGTCTGGCTCCATAGCCTGTCTCGGCCAGGCGCTCGATGTCCCGAGAGTGCACGAGCCCGGCAACCCTTACCGGGTCGTGACCGAGAGACTCCGCGAGCAGGAGGAAGTCCTCCTCCGCCCTCTCGAAGTAGAGACTGCTCTCCCAGAGAGTGTCGTCAGCGTCGAAGATGATCAGAGTCCGGCGATCCGATGCCTCGGGCAATGGTCGTCGCTTTCCGTATGTGGGTGTCGGAGAGGAAAGAGTACTATATAAGCCCAGGAAGTCAATCCCGTCCCGCCGGGGCTCGCTCCTGAGTCCCTCCGGAGGAGGTCAGGTTGAGCAGGAGGGCAGGTCTCCTGGCGACGCTCGCGATCGCCACGGGCGCCAGAGCAGCACACTGGCTGCTCTACCTCTCGTACCCGCCGGCGGCCGTTCACTACTGGCCCGTTCTTGGCGCCATGCGCTTCGAGACCAGCGCCCTGCAGATGCTGGCAGGAACACCTCAGACCGGACCCCTGGTTTACGCAAGCCCCCTTTACAGGCACCTGATCCTGCCGTTCTACGCGCTGGGATCGGGGCGGACTCCCCTGCTCGTCTTCCAGACCATTGTTGGAATAGTCACTGCCGCTGCTATTTACACTCTGTGTTTCCATCTCGTTCGGAAGACCTGGCTGTCACTCCTGATTGCCGCCTGCTGGTCGCTATACCCTCCCGTCCTCTTCTACGAGTTGACAGTTCTGCCAGTCAGTATTGCTGCGTTAACGCTGCTGGTCATAAGTGTCCTGCTGATGGACTGGAAGCAAAAGCAAGGCTTGGTGAGGTGCTGCGCGCTGGGCCTGCTGATCGGGCTTGCAGCCGGCATGAGGCCTCCGTTCATCGCGCTGGCGCTGCCCGCTGCGTACGCGGTATTGCGGGAGCGGGCGAGGTGGGCGTCGAGACTGGGCAGGACATGCTGTCTGCTGTTGTGTGCAGGGCTGCCGCTGCTGCCGACGGCGCTGCACCAGAGCCGGAACTGGTCCGGGTTCTACCCGTTCCCGAGGGCGACCGGGCTCACCCTCATCCTGGGCCACAACGACGATGCCACTGGATTCGGGCCTCCCGCGCCATCGGTTGGCCTCGTCGAGAGCGGCATCGAGGATCTGAGATCGGTCTCCCTGAGGGTGGCCGCGGAGCATGGGGCGAACAGCCCCGTTCTCGCGGATCGGTACTGGACTCGGCTTGCGCTGCAATGGATCGCCCGGAATCCCGGGCGGGAGCTCGGTCTGCTCCTCGGGAAGGCCGGAGCGTTCTTCGGGCTGGAGCCGTTCGACGTCTACTACGACCTCGGGAGGCTGGGCAGGTCGAACCCGCTGTTCCGGTTCCTGGTCATCCCGAGAGGGCTGCTGGTGGCGCTGTTCTGCATCGGTCTCGTTCCTTTCCTTGCCTGGTGGGGGAGGCCGCAGCACAGGCTCGCTCTCGGGGGCCCGGCTCTACTGGTTCTGCTGAGCAGTCTCGTCTTCGTTCACTCGGAGAGGTACAGCCTGCCGATCCTGCCTCAGATGCTGCTGCTGGGGGGATGCGGAGTCGCAGCCTTGCTGCAGAGGCTCCGCGCATCCGGAGAGACCGTGCCGGGGGCCCGCCTGGGGACGATCTGCGTTGCAGCCTCCGGGCTGCTGCTGATGGTGCCGGCACTGCTCAGGCCTGTTCCGGAGGTTGCCGAAGGGGGCTACTTCTACACGCTGGGGGCAAGCGCCTTCAGCATGGGAGACGCCGAACTTGCGTTAACGTTGTTCGAGAGATCCGCGCTGGTCTCCCCCGAGGGCTCTCACTACCGCTTGATAGCGCATGAGTCCGCCGCTGTCGTTGCGCGCTCCCTGGGGCGGGAGGACGAGGCGAGGGCCCACGAGGAGCTTGCGGGACTGCGTTAACACTGTCCGGATCGCTGAGGGGGACGGGCTTGACCGCCGGGGCGCGGGTTGGCAGTTTTGCACGACGGCGGAGCGGCGGCGGAAGCGCCGGGTTTGAGGCAGGCCGCCGACGAGGGTGTTCCGGGCGGGCCGGGCGGCCCGCGTTCGACGGGACGGGTGTGGTTTGAGCGCTCCCGGCCCGGTCGCATGATCGTGGTTGAGGCAAGAGACGAGCTGGCGGAGTGTGCACGGGTCCCACGCGGGGCTCGGCGGAACGCGGTTTGAGCGCGATTCCGGTGTATGTCTGCCCGGCACGTCTCTTTTTTTCGCGACGGATGGAGGAAGCGATTTGAGAGCCATACTGGATCCGGGGTGTCTGGTGTGTGCCGTGGTGGTGTGTGTCATGGTCCTGGTCTCCGCTTGTGGTGAGGGAGAGCCGGGGGAGCGGAACGCGGCTCCTGCAGACACCACGGCGGGCAGTGTCGGGGAAGTGGATCTGATGGCCGAGGCGCCCGTTCTCAGGGTTGGCTACGTAGGGCACGATCATCACGCCGCGGTGTACGTGGCGGCGAGCCTCGGGGACAGGATGAGGGAGGAGTACGGCATCTACCTCGCGCCTCTCAGAGAGGGCGAGCTGTACGCGCTGGTGGAGGACAACGAGAAGGTCGCTGAGATCGAGCTGTTCCGGGCTTCCGGCGGCGGATCGGTCGTTCCGACGTCGATGGCCGCCGGTGAGTTCGACCTGGGCTTCGGAGGGGTAGTGGCCTTTGCTGCCGGCGCCGATCAGGGCACCGGCATCGCCATAGTGAGCCCCGCGCACTCGAGGGGGGATATGCTGGTGGTTGGTCCCGGCAACGGCGCTGTCAGCGACTGGGCCAGCTTCCTCGACTGGGTCCGGAGCAGCGAGGCACCCGTCAGGGTGGGCTACAAGAACCCCAGCTCGGTGGCGGTCACGATATTCGAGGCAGCTCTGGCTGCGGAGGGTGTTGCCTACGCACGATCGAGCGATGAGGCAGGGGCGGAGATCGTTCTCATCAACATGAACGGCGAAGCCAACCTGATCCCGGGCCTCGAGACCGGGACCATCGACGCCTATGTCTCGAACAACCCGTGGTGCGCGCTTGCCGAGCACAACGGGCAGGGCAGGTGTGTGGCAGAGCTCTCGGACCTTCCTCCGGGCACCTGGAGGGACCATCCCTGCTGCGCCATCGCCGCGACGCTGGAGGCCAGGGAGCAGAAGGCCGACCTCGTGGCGTGCTTCCTCAGGCTGATTGCTGCCGCGACCGATCTCATCAATCGCTATCCGCAGGAAGCAGCGCAGGCAACTGCCGACTGGCTCGGCAACCCGGTAGAGGTCGAGCTGGTATCGATGGCGACAAGCGGCTACGACATGCAGGTGAGCCGGGACTGGCTCGCCAACATGGAGGCCATGGTCGAGAGCATGAGGGGCCTGGGCAGCTTCAGCGGACCCCTGGCCGACGCGGACTGGCAGGCTGCCTCCTCTCTGATATTCGACTGGTCGCTGCTTCCCGCGGAGTACAGGCCGGCGGACTGATGCGAACTCCCGCGCGCTTCCTGCGGAGGGGCTCCATCTCGGGCAGGACCCTTCTGCAGGGGCTCGTCCTTCCTGCGGCGCTGGCCGTCTGGTGGCAGGTCTCGACGGCCGGCGCCGGCAGGACGGGGTTGCTTCCGCCTCCCGGCAGGGTGCTGGATATCCTGGTCGATCCCGGTGCCGATCTGCTTGCCACCGGCTCGCTCTTCTGGAACACCGGAGTGAGCCTGGCAAGAGTGGCGCTCGGTTTCGGGCTGGCAGTGCTGATCGGCGTTCCCGTGGGAGTCCTGATGGGCTATTCGGGGCGTGCGAGGAGCCTCCTCAACCTGTCCATGGAGATGGCCAGGCCCCTCTCGCCCATCGCTCTGGTGCCCCTCTCCCTTATCCTGTTCCGGTCCATGACCTTCGTGGAGCTGCTCGGGCTGACCCACCTGCGCTACCAGCACCACCTGCTGCACGAGATGCAGGTCGGGATGGTCTTCATACTCTTCTGGGGCGGGTTCTTCCCCATTCT
>JAFGKQ010000182.1 GCA_016928495.1 Candidatus Fermentibacterales bacterium | reverse complement strand
GAGGTCAGGCTCAGGCTGACCGAGATCGACGGCAAGGCCGTTGACACACCGGAGAAGGCCCCCTCGTGCGAAGCAGAGGCCGGTGCCATCACCAGCAGGATAGAAGGAGGCGTCGGATCGTACTGCCTGAGCTCCATCCGCAGGAAGGAGAACAGGCGCTCCCCGGGCCCGCCATTCATCACCAGCACTCTTCAGCAGGCCGCTTCCCAGAGCCTGTCGTTCTCGCCATCCCGTACGATGAGGACGGCGCAGGAGCTCTACGAGGGCGTGCAGCTCGGTCGCGACGGCGAGACCTCCGGCCTGATCACCTACATGAGGACCGATTCGGTCCGGCTGAGCCCCGGCTCGGTGCGGAGCTGTCGTGACTACATCGCCGAGCGGTTCGGAGCGGGCAGCCTGCCTCCCTCGCCGAGGCGGTTCCGAGCCTCGAAGGCGGCGCAGGACGCGCACGAAGCCATAAGACCGGTGGACGTCCGCATGGATCCCGAGTCTCTCGGGAAATGGCTCACGAGCGACCAGGCAAAGCTCTACTCCCTCATATGGCGCCGCTTCATCGCCACTCAGATGGCCCCTGCGCTGATCGTGAGCACCACCGTTCTCGTCAGCGGGGCCGACGGCCTGATCTTCAAGGCCAGGGGAGAGCTCGTCGCGGAACCAGGCTTCCTGGCCGTCGACCCGTCCCAGATCACGACCGAGAAGCCCCTTCCGGAGCTCGAGAAAGGCCCGGTCGAGCTGATCGAGGTCCTGCCCGAGCTGAGAACCACCAGGCCACCCACGAGGTTCAGCGAGGCCGGACTCGTGGCAGAGATGAAGAACAAGGGCATCGGAAGACCGTCCACATACGTTCCGATAATCGACAAGATCAAACAGCGCAAGTACGTACAGCTCGAAGGAGGCAGACTGATACCCACGGAGCTGGGCACCACGGTGCTAAGGCTCCTGGTGGAGCTGTTCCCGTACATCTTCGAGATCGGCTTCACCTCGGACATGGAAGGGCTCCTTGACGACATCGCCGAAGGCAAGATCGCCTATGCGGACGCTCTCGGCAGGCTGAACACTCCCCTGGAGTCCTCTCTGGCCCAGGCGATGGCCAACCTGGACAGGGTACGGGAGAGGCTGTCGGAAGAGACCGACGAGCGATGCCCGGTCTGTGGGGCACCCCTGAAGGTCCGGTGGGGGCGGTTCGGGAGGTTCATGGCCTGCAGCGCATTCCCTGATTGCAGGTTCACACGGCCTCTGGACGACGGGGAAGAGAGCAGCAGGTTCGAATCCAGGGTGTGCCCGGAGTGCGGTGGAAAGGGAATGCTCGTCAGGAACGGGAGGTACGGGCGCTATCTTGCCTGCTCCAACGCATCGTCCTGCAGGCACACGGAGCCCTATCCGACCGGCGCCTCCTGTCCGGAGGAGGGATGCGACGGGGAGCTGGTAGAGAGAAAGAGCAAGCGGGGCAAGCTGTTCTACTCATGCAGCAACTACCCGTCCTGCAGGTTCGCCACATGGAACGAACCGGTGGCCGTGGTCTGCCCGAGGTGTGGCTATCCCTTCCTCGAGCGCAGGAAGAGGGGGGGCATCTACTGCCCGAGATGCAAGAAGAAGATACAACTGGAGAAGAGCCGACCGGGGACGAGCGCGGACTCCTGAGAGACTTCAGGAGGTACCTGACGAGCATCGCCGGGCTTTCCGAGAGGACCGTCACCGCCTACATGACGGACCTCGAGCGTTTCCGTGAGTGGGCCGGGGCCGCTCTTGCCGATTGCTTCACCCCGGACGACCTCAGGGGGTTCATCAGGCATGAGGTGGCGAGAGGGCTAGCGCCGTCTTCGGTCTCCCGGGCCATCGCCAGCCTGAGGGGCTTCGGGAGATGGCTGATGACCCACAGGGACGCCGGATCGAACCCGGCGATCCTGCTCACCATTCCGAAGAGGAAGAAGCTGCTGCCCTCCTTCCTGGGCATCGGTGAAGCTGTTGCCGTCATAGAGAGCTTCGCGGGCGACGGTGCTCTCTCTATCAGGAACAGGGCCATGCTCGAGGTGCTATATGGAGCGGGCCTGAGGGCCGCCGAGCTGGCCTCGCTCGGGGTCGCCGACCTCGATGCGGGCTCCGGCATCGTCAGGGTCGTGGGGAAGGGCAGGAAGGCGAGGGTGGTGCCCGTCACCGGTCAGGCCTGTCGCTGGGTGGAGCGATACCTGAGCGTGAGGCAGGATCTCGTTCGACCGGGTGACGCCGATGCCGGCTATCTCTTTGTCAGCGTGAGGGGCCGCAAGCTTGACCCCAGGGACGTCAGACGTATTGTTGCCTCTGGCGTGAGAAGGGCCGCCAGGGCTGCAGGAGCCACTCCCCACACGTTCAGGCACAGCTTCGCCACTCACCTTCTCGACAGGGGGGCGGATCTCAGGGCAGTGCAGGACATGCTCGGCCACTCGAGCCTGTCGACGACTCAGATATACACCCATCTCACGCCGGAGAGGCTTCGCGAGGCCTACGCCAGGGCTCATCCCAGGGGGGAAGACTGACCGAGGAGACGACTTTGGAGAACCACGAAAGGACCCGGGAAGCGCCCGGTAGCAGTGTCTCCGGGCCGGTTCGCCGCAAGGACCGGATCTCAGCTCTCTCCACCGCCATGGTCGCCGCGGTGGTCTATCTTCTCACCATCGCCCCGTCCGTCAGCTTCTGGGACAGCGGCGAGTACATCACCTGCTCGTACATAGCGGGAATCCCACATCCTCCGGGCGTGCCCATGTTCGTGCTGATGGGCAGGTTCTTCACCATCCTGCTCTCCTTCGTGCCCGTCGTGGCCCTCAGGGTCAACCTCATGTGCGCCTTCGCCGGCGTGGGCTCGATATTCCTGGTTACGAGGCTCGTTCAGAGATGGGCATCGAGGATGGGCTTCGGTCCGGGCGTGTACCGACCGATGTCGGTGCTTGCCGGCCTGATGTCCACGCTGAGCTACACCATCTGGCGCAACAACAACGCTACCGAGACCTACGCCCTCGCTCACCTCTTCTCCCTCCTGATACTCTGGGTCTTCGACCTCTGGCTGGTCCGAAGGCTGGAGCGGAGGAAGGGCGGCAGACAGCTACTGCTGGTCGGCTACCTGGTCGTGCTCTCCGTTGCGAACCATCTGAGCGCTCTGATAGTCGTTCCCCCTATCGTCCTGATGGCTCTTCTCTATTCGTTCAGAGGTCACACCAGGTTCCTGCGGGACGGCCGGTTCCTCTGCCTGATGCTCGGGCTGGCGGTGATCGCCTTCAGCGTACACCTCTACATGCCCCTGAGAGCCGTGCAGAGACCGGAGATCAACGAGACCGACCCCTCCAGGTGGCCCGCCTTCCGGGAGGCACTGGAGCGCAAGCAGTACGGGACCGTCTCCCTGCTCGACAGAAAGGGACCCTTCCCCGAGCAGCTCATGATGTACGCCAGGTTCCTGTCCTGGCAGTCGGGAAGGCCGGAGGCATGGCAGGAGCTTCTGGGAGATGCCGGCCAGATCATGTCGTTCCTGTTGCGTTTCCTGGTGACGGCCGGAGCGATCTACAGCCTCGTCGTCCTGGCGAGGAAGAGGCGTGATCTCCTGGTCCTCATCGGATTCACTTTCCTGATGGCCAGCTTCTTCTTCGTGGTCTACCTCAACTTCAAGACGGGGCCCGTTGCGAGCGAGCTGGGAGAGGTCAGGGAAAGGGACTACTTCTTCGGTGCCTCGTTCGCCTTCTTCAGCATCCTGGCCGCGATCGGCCTGACCGCCTTCGTCCAGGACACGCTGAGGGTGAGGAAGAGCCGGCTGCTCTACTGCCTGCTGCTGGTCCCGGCCATCTACCTGCCCGTGAACTACCACCGCTGCGACCGCTCCGGTGACTACGTCGCGCACGACTACGGGGTCAACCTCCTGGAGACCTGTACCGAAGGCGCCGTGCTCATCACGAACGGCGATAACGACACCTTCCCCCTGTGGTTCGCTCAGGGCGTTCTGGGGGTTCGCCGGGACGTTATCGTGAGCAACCTGAGCCTCATGAACACCACGTGGTACGTGAGGCAGTTGCTCGACAGGGACCCCGATCTGCTCAACTTCGATGACCCCGGTTATCAGGTCGTGGATAGCCTCAAGCCGGTCTTCGTCTGGGGGCCGAACTTCTTCCACGTGACCGAAGAGGGGTATCCCTACGTCGTCGCGGAGGCCGGCAGGGCCCTGAGGGCAGCGTTCGACCAGGCCTGGCCCTGGGGTCTCTCCAGGGACTCCCTGGCCATCTCGGTCCCCAACGACGGGATGGGCATGCAGGGCTCCATCGGCATGCAGGACCTGGTCCTGCTGGACATGATCCGGGAGCAGCCGACGCACGGCAGGGACGTGTTCCTTGCCGCTACGGTGTCACAGGAGAACAGGGCCTACGTGCGGGACTACATGCTGATGGAGGGCATCGCCTTCAGGGTGGTGCCGAGACGAGTCGTGGACGACGTCAACACCGAGAGGGGCTGGGAGCTCCTCAACGACTACTTCTACAGAGGCCTGGACGATCCCGGCGTCTACAAGGACGATCAGGCGTGCCAACTCGTCAGGAACTACGTGTCGGCCTATCATCGCCTGGCCTACGAGTACATCTCGCGCAACGATGGAGAGAGGGCCCGGCAGTGCTGCGACCTCAGCATGGCCCTGCTGGAGACCATGCCGGAGGTAAGGAGGGACGTTCTTGCTGCCTCTACTCTCGTGAGGTCCAGGGTCACCGACGGTCTGGAAGGCCCCGCCGCTGCTGCCGAGTCGACTCTGGCCACGGCGGCCTGGTTCAGCGCTCAGGCCGAGATCACCGGGGACAGGAATCTCTCCGCGCTGGCTGCGGGGCTCCAGCAGCTAGCCAACGAGTACAGGCAGGAGCAGTCCTTCCGGACCTTCATGGACTCCCTCGGCGATAGCCTGGACTGCGAGAGATCGGCGCTGCTGTGGCTCTCCATAGAGGTCGATCTGGCCTTCGGCAACTACATCTCCGCTCAGACCCGGCTGGAGCAGGGTCCGGTCGACGCCTATCCGCAGGGGCATGACGCATTGCTCCGATCCATGATGGAGACGGAGCTCCAGGACTATTTGAAGACCACCGCGATAGACCACAGGTTCAACCTTGGCCAGGGCGCAGTGGCCATGTACCTCGAGCTGACCGATACTTCCTCCGTTCGGGCCGTCCTCACGGCGATGGCCGAGCAGGTCTCCGCCGGGAGGATCGTCGCTGCGGCCGCAGGTGGCCTTGTCGTCGCAGCTTCGATGCAGGCGGAGCGGGCGCCCGAGGCACAGCTCGTCCGCGACTATGCCTACTCCGTGCTGGAGGAAGGCCGGGAGTCCCGCGAGAGGGCTATCTGGCTCTATCTTGCCGTCAACAGGGACATGGGGGAGGAGGCGGCATACGAGCTGCTCCTGGCCGGGGAAGAGGAGCTGGCCTACCTTGCTCTGAGCGGCTCGACGGCCCCCGGGGTGAGTGAAGCCCTGGAGGCCATTCTGCGTGACCCCGAATCCTACTCCGGGGGCCTGCCGGACCCCCGGGATGTCCGGGCTGTTTCGACCGGCCCCTACGGCTGGGTCCGGGCACTGAGCGAAGGGGTCTAGGGAGGGAGGATGGGATTGACGGGATCGCTCGAGACACCGTTTCGAGCCACCACGGTGATAGGCATAGTGCGCGGCGGCAGAGCGGCAATGGCGTCGGACGGACAGGTCACCCTGGGCGATACCGTCGTCAAGGCTACGGCGAGGAAGATAAGGAAGCTGGCCGACGGGAGCGTGCTGGTGGGGTTCAGCGGTAGCGCGGCCGATGCCTTCGCTCTCGTGGAGAGGCTCGAAGAGAAACTGGAGAGCACAAGGGGCAACCTGCCGAGGGCAGCGGTGGAGCTCGCCAAGGAATGGCGGGCCGACAAGTACCTGAG
>JAFGKQ010000181.1 GCA_016928495.1 Candidatus Fermentibacterales bacterium | reverse complement strand
GGTCATGGATGGCTCCCTCGTGGATCTCGTCTGCGTCCTGGACCGGCCTGCCAGCGTGGAGGCCGTGAACGAGGCCATGCGCGCCGCCGCAGGAGGATACCTGAAGGGCATTCTGGAGTACACCGAGGAGCCGATCGTCTCCTCCGACGTCATCGGCAACATCCACAGCTCGATCTTCGACGCCGAGATGACCAGGATGATGGGTGACAGGATGGTCAAGGTCCTTTCCTGGTACGATAACGAGTTCGGCTACGCGGCCCGGATGATGGACATGCTGGAGTACATGGAGCAGAGGCAGGGATGAGCTGGCGCCGTCTCGACGAGGCGGACCCGAGTGGCAGACGGGTCTTCCTGAGAGCCGACCTCAACGTGCCCCTGGAGTCCGGCGACGTAGCCGACGACACCAGGATAAGAGGGGTGCTCCCCACCATCCGGCGGCTCCTGGACTCGGGCGCCTCCCTCGTGATAGCCAGCCACCTGGGACGGCCCGACGGCAGGGTCGTCGAGGGGCTCAGCCTGGCTCCAGTGGCCCGGCGCCTCTCCGGGCTGCTGGAACTTCCGGTTGCCGTGGCCCCCGATTGTGTCGGGAAGAGGGTCTCGATGATGGCCGCTTCCCTCACTCCGGGGAAGATCCTGCTGCTCGAGAACCTCAGGTTCCACGAGGAGGAGGAGAAGAACGATCCCGACTTCGCAGCGTCCCTCGCCGGGCTCGCGGACATCTACGTGAACGACGCCTTCGGAACATGCCACAGGGATCACGCCTCGATGACCGGCATCCCGAGAGTCCTGGGAGGAGGCTACGCCGGGCTGCTGCTGCAGAGGGAGCTGGAGACCTTCGAGCGCATTGCCGGCAATCCCGACAAGCCCTTCACTCTTCTGCTGGGCGGGGCCAAGGTGGCCGACAAGGTCCTGGTCGTCGAGAACCTGATCGAAGTGGCGGACAACATACTCATAGGCGGAGGCATGGCCTTCACCTTCTTGGCGGCCCTGGGCCACGGCGTCGGCAGGAGCGTGCTGGAGCCCGACCGGGTGGATCTCGCAAGGAACGTGATCGACAGGGCTGGGCAGTCGGGTGTGAGGCTGCTCCTGCCCCTGGACGTAGTGGTGGCCGATTCGAAGGAGAGGCCGGAGACGGCCAGGACCGTGAGCGCCGACTCGATACCCGGGGACACCTGCGGCCTGGACATAGGGCCCGCAAGCGTAGCAGCTTTCAGCAGTGTTCTGCTCGAGGAGAGCAGGACCATAGTCTGGAACGGCCCCATGGGCCTGTTCGAGGTGCCGCCCTTCGACAGGGGGACGGTGGAGATGGCCAGAGCGCTCGCCTGCGCGACGAGGGAGCGCGGGGCAACCACGATCGTCGGCGGGGGCGACTCCGTCAGGGCCGTGTCCGAAGCGGGCGTCGAAGACCAGTTGAGCTTCATCTCGACGGGGGGGGGAGCATCCCTGAAGCTCTTGCAGGGAAAGCAGCTCGTGGCAGTCAGGGCTCTGAGTGGGGAGTAGGTGATGCGTTCATTCGTCGGCGCGAACTGGAAGATGAATGGCTCCGGCGTCGAGGGGCTCGCGTACCTCGAGAGGCTCAAGGACTCCGATGTGGAGAGCGAGCCGGTCGACGTGGTCCTCTTCGCGCCCTTCACGCTTCTGCCCGTCCTCGCCGAGGATGCCAGGGAGGCCGGGATCTCACTGGGCGCCCAGGACCTCTACTGGCAGGACAGGGGAGCCTTTACGGGGGAGATCAGCACGTCCATGCTCCTGGAGGCCGGCTGCAGCTGGGTGATAGTGGGCCACAGCGAGCGAAGGAACCTCTTCGGAGAAGACGACGAGCTGGTCCGCCTCAAGCTCATTGCCGCCCTGAGGGCCGGTCTCAGGGCCGTTCTCTGCGTCGGAGAGCTGCTGGAGGAGAGGGAGGCCGGCAGGACCGAGGAGGTCGTGAAGGGCCAGGTCCTGCGGGCCCTCGAGGGCCTCGAGGAGGCGGATCCGGACAGAGTCGTGCTCGCCTACGAGCCGGTCTGGGCCATAGGCACCGGGAGGAACGCCACTCCCGATGAGGCCGCCAGGATGCACGGCCTGATACGCTCGTGGCTGTCCGACATGATCGGGGAGATGGGCGCCAAGGATACCCGCATCATCTACGGCGGAAGCGTCAACCCGGAGAACGCCCCTGACCTGATGACGCGCGAGGGCATAGACGGAGCCCTGGTCGGAGGAGCCAGCCTCGGCGCCAGCTCCTTCCTGCAGATCATCCGCTCCTGCTGCCACCACCACGAGCACTAGCCGCGGAGGGCTTCGCCCCTTGAGCGGGAGGCCCGCCGGGAGAATCCTCAGGCGCGTTGCGGCGGGCATCGCCGGAGTCGCCGCCATCTTCCTGGCCCAGGGACTGGCTGGCAGGGTCATCGCCCTCCTGCCGGCGCACAACACGGAGCTGCGCCTTGCAGTGGCGTCCCTGTACACAATCCCGGCCGCCATCCTGTTCTGGTCGCTGCTGCCTGGCGCCACTGCCGCGATCGGCACCCGCAGGGTCCGGGAGGCTCTCCTGGCATCGGCAGCGGTGCTGCTTCCCGTCTCGGCGCATCTTGCCCTTCATGGCCTGGCTCCGGCTTCCTCCGGACGATCGTGGGCTCTCGCGATGGTCCTTCTTCTCCCTCCGGCGGCGTCGGAGGAGATCATGTTCCGGGGGTTCCTGCAGGACCTCTTCTCGACCAGCAGGCTCCCCTGGATCGGACTCGGGGTCTCCGCTCTGCTGTTCGCATGGGTTCACTCGAACAACCCCTCGGCAAGCCTGCAGGGCATAGTCAACATCGGCCTTTTCGGGGTCTTCCTGGGCCTGATGAGGCTGCTCACCCGGGGGCTCGTGTTTCCCATCCTCTTCCACTGGCTCTGGAACGGCGCGACCGGCTGCATCCTGGGCGCGCCAGTGAGCGGGCTCGAGCTACCCAGCCTGCTCAGGCCACGGGACTCCTTCGAGGCCATGGGGTTCGGTCCGGAGGAATGGCCCTTCACCGGCATCCTGATACTGATCTCCTCCTGCCTGCTCCTGGCCTCCGTGCTCCGGACCCGCAGAGCCGGAGAACAGCCGCGGAATGGCGAGGCTGCCACTCCGGGAGCCTGATCTGACGACCATGCCGCGAGTCCGGCCCCTTGCGCTTCCAGCGACCGCGGGTATCTTCATGTCTCCGGTAGCTGACCCATGCCATGGAGTGAGGGATTGAGCAGAGTCCTGTTCGTCAACCCGCCTTCCGCGATCGCGGTCTACGACTCGAGCAAGATCAGGGTGGCCATAACCTCCGCCCCCTTCGTGACTCTCGCCAGCCTGGCGGGGGCGGTTCTGGCCTCCGGTAACGAGGCCTGCATAGCCGACCTGATGGTGGAGACTCGTCCCTTCGAGGCCCTGCGGCAGAGGCTCTCGGAGTTCCGCCCCGATATCGTGGGGGTGACGTTCACGACCCCCCTGTGGAGCGAGGCCAGGAAGATCGCGGGGCTGGTCCGCGAGGCGCTTCCGTCGGCCATGCTGGTGGCGGGAGGGGTGCATGCCTGCGCTCTGACCGAAGAGGTCCTGCGTTCCGGCTACGATGTGGTCGTGCTGGGCGAGGGCGAGCGCACGATCGTGGACCTCTGCTCCGGGGCGCCCCTTGCCGGGATACCCGGGCTGGCGTGGCTCGAGG
>JAFGKQ010000180.1 GCA_016928495.1 Candidatus Fermentibacterales bacterium | reverse complement strand
GCCTTCCTCGCTGCCTGATCATGATGCTCCTCATGAGCGCGGTGATCCACCTTCTCGGTGCTTCCTGGCTTGCGGTCCACGTGGGCCCGGGGAGGGCCCTGGGCGCAGGCGTGCTTCCGTTCGTTCCCGGGGATCTCCTGAAAGCGGCCACTGCGGCAGTTGCCGTGCGCGCTACGGAGGGCGCCCGCTCACTGCTCCGGCGTTGAGCCGGCGTTCTCCGGGCTGGTCCCCGCGCCCGGTCTCCGTTAGCATTCGGCAGGGCGTTCACGGGTGGCTCTTCCGTCGCCCTGCTCTCTGGAGGTGAGGTGCCTTGTCTCCGCTGGTCATCGTCGCACTTATCCTTGGTGCTCTCCTCGGCGCCCTGTCCGCTCTCCTCATCTCGAGAAGGGGGGGAGGGAGGGCTCGCGACGTCGCCAGGGAGATCGCAGCGGAGACACGGGCGATGCGCGAGATGGAAGCCGAGAAGACCCTCGCTCAGCTCAGGGAGGCTGTCGGGTCCGCTGCGATCGAAGCTCTCTCCAGGAACACCGAGCAGTTCATGAAGCTGGCCTCCGGTGCGCTGGATCAGCGTTCTGCCGAGGGAGCCAAGGAGCTCGAGAGCAAGAAGAAGCTCATCGACCAGACCCTGGGGCGCATGCAGAGCGACCTGGTGAAGGTCGAGACTCTCGTGAAGACCCTCGAGAAGGACAGGGAACAGAAGTTCGGCGATCTCTCGCGGCATCTCGAGACCTCCATCGCCCAGGCAAGGGAGCTCCGGGAGACGACGGGGAAGCTGTCGAAGGCCCTCGCGAGCAGCAATGTCCGCGGCCAGTGGGGCGAGAGGATGGCGGAGGACGTCCTGAGACTCGCCGGCTTCGTCAAGGACGTCAACTACTTGAGGCAGTCGACCGAGGGCTCGGGCAGGCCGGACTACACCTTCCTGCTGCCGGAGGGCCTCAAGGTGAACATGGACGTGAAGTTCCCTCTCGTGAACTATCTGGGCTACGTCAACGCCGAAACCGACGAGGAGAGGGAGCGGTACAGGCAGCAGTTCCTGAAGGATGCCCGGAGCATGGTCAGGGGCGTGGCTGGAAGGGAGTACATAGACCCGGAGGCCGGTACGCTCGACTGCGTCCTGGTCTTCATCCCAAACGAGCAGGTCTACGCCTTCCTGAACGAGCAGGACGCCACGATCATCGACTACGCTCTCTCCATGAAGGTCGTGCTCTGCTCACCCCTTACCCTCTACGCAGTCCTCGCCGTCATAAGGACTGCCATGGACAACTTCAACACCCGCAGGAGGGCCTACGAGGTGCTCTCGGTGGTGAGCGGCTTCCGGTACCAGTGGGGCAAGTTCCTCGAGGAGTTCGGCCTGATCGGCAAGCGGATCAAGCTCCTTCAGGTCGACTACGACAAGATAGACGGGACCCGGGCCAGGCAGATGCAGAGGGTCCTCGACCAGGTGGACGATCTCAGATCGGGGTCGGGGTACGACGAGGAGGAGAAGTCCGTCGCCCTGCGCGAGGGGGAGGAGACGCGGTCGGGCGATGAAGAGCGAAGCTCCGGGGGCGGGGACCCGGAGAGCGCAGAAGGGCGGTAGGAGTCTTGATAAGGCGGTTCTTCGGACTGGAAGAGCTGGGCACCAGCATCCGGCGTGAGGTCGTAGCCGGACTGACGACCTTCGTCACGATGGCCTACATCATAATCGTGAACCCTGCGATCCTCGAGGCGGCGGGCATCCCTCGAGGGCCTTCCATGGTTGCCACGATACTCAGCGCCTTCGTGGGCACTTTCCTGATGGGGGTCTACGCCAAGCGCCCCTTTGCCATCGCTCCCTACATGGGGGAGAACGCGTTCGTCGTGACCGTCGTCACGGTCCTGGGCTACAGCTGGCAGACCGCCCTGGGCGCGATCTTCATAGGGGGAGTCGCCTTCACTCTGCTGACCCTGTTCAAGGCAAGGGCCTGGCTGGCGCGTGCGATCCCCGAGGGGCTGAAGGTCGCCTTCGCGTGCGGGATCGGGCTGTTCCTGGCCTTCATCGGCCTGAACTCGACCGGAATCGTGTCCATTCACATGCCGGCCTCTCCCCTGAAGGTGGGCGACCTGGGCGACTTCGGCGTGCTCCTGGCTGTCGCCGGCTTCGTGATCATCTCCATCCTGCTCATTCTCAGGGTCAGAGGGGCGATCCTGATCGGGATCCTCGCTGTGGCCGCAGCTGCCTTCCTGAGCGGCACTGCCCCGCTTCCCGAGAGGATCGTGAGCCTGCCGCCCTCCATGTCGGACATCTTCCTGAAGCTGGACATCATGGGCGCGCTGACATGGGGCTTCTTCTCGGTGATCCTGACCGTCTTCGTCATGGACTTCGTGGACACGATGGGAACGCTGATAGGGCTGTCCTACCGGGCCAACCTGATGGACGAGTCGGGCAACCTGCCGGAGATGGAGAAGCCCATGCTGTGCGACGCTCTGGCAACCGTCGCCGGAGCGCTGTTCGGGACCACGACCACGGGGACCTACCTGGAGTCCGCCTCGGGCATAGAGGAGGGGGGACGCTCCGGTCTCACGGCCGTTGTCGTGAGCATCCTGTTCCTGTTGTCCCTGTTCTTCGCGCCGCTCTTCACGAGCATACCTGCCTGCGCCTACGGTCCGGCTCTCGTCATCGTCGGCATGCTCATGCTCTCACCCATCAGGAGGCTCCGGTTCGACGACATGACCGAGGTCATACCGGCCTTCGCCGTGATCGCCATGATGAGCTTCACTTTCAACCTCGGCGTGGGCATGACAGCCGGATTCGTGCTCTATCCGCTCCTGAAGCTGGCATCGGGACGCTGGAGAGAGATACCGGCCGGGCTCTGGATCCTGGGCGGGTTGTCGCTCCTGTTCTTCATCTTCTACCCCTACCACTAGATCGCAGGAGTCGAACCATGCCCCTGGACGAGACCATCGCTGCGATCACGAGGTGCTGCATCCTCAGGTCCAGGACCAAGCTGGAGGCGCTGAGGGAGCTGGTTGGCGAATCCGGCCAGCTCCCCGGCTCCCCCGACCCTCAGGACCTGTGGCCCCTGCTTCTCGAGAGGGAGGAGTTGATGAGCACCGGCATCGGTCTGGGCATTGCCATTCCGCATGCGAGGGTGAGGGGCCTGGCAGAACCCATCGTAGTGCTCGGTCTGCAGAAGGACGGGATTCCGGACTACGAGAGCATAGACGGACAGACCGTGCGCATCGTGATCCTGATCCTCGTCGCGGAGAGCCAGCAGAAGGAGTACCTGCGCATAGTGGCCGGGTTCGTGAGCAGCCTGAGGACGGGGAGCGTCAGG
>JAFGKQ010000179.1 GCA_016928495.1 Candidatus Fermentibacterales bacterium | reverse complement strand
CGACACGCCGGTATTCCATTGCCGAGAGGACGGCACCGGAGCCAGAGAGCCCGGGGCGGGAACCGGACGGCATCCGTCAGGATGAGTCGAATGCCGCCTGAACAGAGAAATGGTGCGTGTCCCGATTTACGCGAGGAGGGTAGGGCTGTGATCTGGTCGATATCCGACCTGCACCTGTCCTTCGCCTCGGACAAGCCGATGGACATCTTCGGGCCCCACTGGGTGAATCACCACAGCAAGATCGAGGACAACTGGAGGAGCCTGGTGGCCCCTACGGACACGATACTCGTACCGGGCGACATCTCCTGGGCGATGAAGCTGGAGCAGGCCGCCGAGGATCTCCAGTGGCTGGCCTCGCTCCCCGGAACCAAGCTCATACTGAAGGGCAACCACGACTACTGGTGGGATTCCATCGGGCGAGTCCGCGATGCCCTTCCGGATTCCGTACTAGCCCTTCAGAACGACGCGGTGGCAACCGAAGAGGCCATCGTCGCCGGCTCCAGGGGATGGCTCCTGCCCGGCACCCCGGGATTCGACGAGGAGACCGACCGCAAGGTCTACGAACGCGAGCTGCTGCGGCTAGGCATGTCGCTCGAGGCCGCAGCCAGGCTGCGAAGGTCCGCCCCGACCAAGCCGATCATCGCCATGATGCACTACCCGCCCATACTGGAATCCGGACCCACGGCCTTCTCCAGGACCCTCTCGAAGGCCTGCGTAACCGCTTGCGTTTACGGGCACCTCCACTTGGAGGGGGAATGGCCGGAGGGCCTGAATTGCGTCCTGGACGGTGTTCGCTACATGCTCACCTCCTGTGACTACACGGATTTCCGGCCGGTGAGAGTCCTTCAGACCGGGGGGGAGCCTTGATAGTCAACGCGAACGGTCTGGGGCTCTCCTTCGGCGACGAGGAGGTCTTCTCCGGTGTCAGCTTCCGGATATCGAGGGGTGATCGCTGCGCCCTGGTCGGCGTTAACGGATCGGGGAAGACCTCGCTCTGCAGGATCGTGGCCGGCGACATAGAGCCGACCGAGGGCCATGTGTCGATCGCCAGGGGCATAAGGGTGGCCTACCTCCCCCAGCACCTCTCCATGTTCCCGGACGGGAAGCTGTTGAGGAGGGTCGTGCTGCACTCCGGCAGCCTGCGCGCCACTCTCGGCAGGATCCGTGACATCGAGGAGCAGCTGTCGACACGGGAAGGGCCGGTGGACCAGGAATCGCTCCTCAGGGAGCTCGGGGAAGCCCAGGACGAGCTGGAGGCCTCCAGCTTCTACTCGCTCAGGCACCGGGCCGAGAAGGTGCTGATGGGGCTGGGATTCGGCGTAGACCAGTTCGAGAATCAGCTATCCACCTTCTCGGGAGGCTGGAGGATGCGCGCGGAGCTCGCGGCTCTGCTCGTCTCCGAGCCCGATCTCCTTCTTCTGGACGAGCCTACCAACCATCTCGATCTGGACGCCAGGCTGTGGCTGGAGGAGTACCTGTCCTCGATCCACGCGGCGGTGTGGGTGATATCGCACGATCCCGTCTTCCTCGACAGGATAGCGAGGCGCGTATACGAGCTGGAGTTCGGGAGTCTCAGGGACTACTCCGGCAACTACTCCTGGTACGAGCAGCACAAGGCCCGGGAGATCGCGGACAGGCAGAAGCAGGCCGCGCTCCAGGCCGCGAGGATGGAGAAGCTCGAGCGCTTCATAAGCAGGTTCAGGGCCAACGAGAAGAAGAGGTTCCTGGTGCGCAGCCGGATGAAGATGCTCGAGCGCATGGAGGTGATCGAGACCCACAGAAGCCCCAGACGCATGCGAGTCAGGTTCCCGGATCCGCCCAGGAGCTCCCTGAAGGTGGTGGAGCTGAGGGACGTCAGCAAGAGCTACGACCACACGGTGTTCGAGGACGTGAGCCTGGTCATCGAGCGGGAGGACAGGATCGGGATAGTCGGAAGGAACGGCGAGGGCAAGTCCACCCTTTCCCGTCTGCTGGCAGGCATCGAGCAAGCTTCATCCGGAACGATCAGGCAGGGCTCGAACGTCAGCCTGGGCTACTACTCACAGGAGGTGGACTCGGACCTGGATCCCGGGCTGGACCTCATCGAGCAGATCAGGAGCGTCACCCCTCAGAGCACGGAGGGAGAGATACGCACCTGGCTGGGGATGTTTCTGTTCACGGGAGACGACGTCTTCAAGAAGACCGGGGTGCTCTCCGGGGGAGAGAAGTCACGGCTGGCTCTGGCCAGGATCCTGTTCACCCCGGTCAACCTGCTGATACTGGACGAGCCGACCAACCACCTCGACATCTTCTCCAGAGAGGTTCTGAGAGAGGGCCTTGTCGAGTACCGGGGCACCCTGGTGCTGATCAGCCACGACGAAGACCTTCTCTCGGCGACCGTGCGCAAAGTCATAGAGGTCGGCGAAGCCAGGGTTCGAGAGTTCCGCGGGAGCTTCGACTACTACCTCGGACGGCGTCGGGAAGCCCTTCGCAGGGAACTGGCCGAGGAGCGCGAGGAGGAGACGTCCCGGCAGCCGGACTCACCCGCGACCAGGGAGGAGAAACGCAGCAGGAAGCGGGAGGAAGCCGCACAGCGCAACAGCACCTACAGGCAGAGACGGGCTCTGGAGACTCGTCTGGGGAGGATAGAGGAGAAGCTGCTGCCCATGGAGGAGCGGCTCTCGGAGATCGAGGGCCTGCTCGCCGACCCGGAGGTGCTGAGCGAGGGCAGACGGATCGTAGAGCTTCAGAAGGAGCACGCCTACATCTCCCGTGAGGCACAGGCGCTGAGGGAGCGCTGGGACGAGCTTGCCGGAAGCCTGGGCAAGCTCGAGCAGGGCTAGAAGAAGTAGCGCGCTCCTATTCCCCCCGCGGCATTGAAGTCGGTCTCCGGAACCAGGTCCATGATCGGGACGAGCTCGAGGAAGATGTCGATCGGGTCTCCTGAGAACGGGTAGATCACGCCGACCGGAACGCGAACACCCAGCACGTTCTCCTCACCTTCCTCCCCGAACCTCATCCTTCCGCCCACTCCATAGTAGAAGATCACCCGCGAGGATTCCCCGCTGAACAGATTGAAGTTGTGCAGAAGGAAATCCCCGTGCACGTGAAGGGCGCCGTCGTGCTCGAAGGACCAGGCCAGAGCCCCCACGAGAGCGGTGCGGTCACTCGTCCACTGCTTGATGCAGAGCCCGGTCGGCTCGCCGGCGATGATGCCTACCCCTGTCCCGCTCGTCTGCGCGAGAGCTGCCGGAAAGGCTGCCAGACACAGGATAAGGAGAAGCTTCCTCATTGTTTCCTCCCGCCGCTGTTCGCACTCCTCTCGGAGCGACTTGCTTCCCAGCTGAAATCCTACGGCCTGGAGCTGTCACCCGCCAGCGTAGCCCCGACGCTCAGTCCTCGAAGGCCCGTCTTCCCCGGAGCCACCCGAGCAGGCACCTGAAGAGCCCGGCCTGCATCCCGGCTACGAGAGCCACCTGAACGATCACCAGACAGGCCAAAGCTCGAACCGGCCCGGGCCTTCCCGCGGAGCCGGTCAGCCGCGGGACCTGGCCGAGAAGCAGGACGATCCAGCCCAGGAGCATGACCGGGAAAGCCCACGGCACGAACAGGGCAGTGTTGGCCACGACCCACGGGCCAAGCGCCCAGCCCAGGACCCAGCGGCTCCTGCCCAGGATGTGGGTGTAGGTGCACAGCCCCTCGCCTCCGGCCGAAGCCCTGGTGAAGGCGTCCTCCCAGAGGTCTCTGACCTCCCGGGGGTAGACGTCGGTGTAGGCCCTCAGACGGGGATCGGTCTCGAAGACCGCCCCGGCTGTTCGCGCCTTCAGCATCAGATCAGGCCCCTCGACCTCCTCCGGCAGCTCCTCGTCCAGCTTCCCGGTCTTCCTGAGAAGGCTGCGCTGGAACAGGACGTTGCGCAATCGCACCTGGTACCAGTCGAGCTTCCTTCTCTTCCCGCAGTCACGTGGCCACAGGAGTGACGTCGCCGCGTTGCGGTAGGCGGCATAGCCGCAGCCGGCTATCCCGAGAGGGTTCATCGGAGGCTCGGGACCCGTCAGGACAACGGGCCCCTCCGGCAGAGCGGAAGTGGCCGTGGCGAGCCAGCCCGGCTGCGGAATGGAGTCGTCGGCCAGGAACGCGAGGGTGTCGAAGCGGGCACGAGAGGCCGCCAGGTTCCTGCATGCGTTCATGCTTTTCCTGTCGCACTTCAGCCACTTGCAGGGGAAGGGATAGGTAGCCTCCGCAGCCCCCTGATGGGGCTTGGCGTCCTGCGGCAGGACGACCAGCGCCTCGACCGGCGTCAAGGCTTCCCCTGCGAGCGCCGCGATGGCCTGCAGGCACCTGACTGTGTCCCTCAGGTCCTCCGAGACTATCACGATGGAAAGACCGTGCTCCCAACGCTTTGGAGAAGCCTCGCGAGCCGCTGCGGGGGAGACGGGAGGCGGCTGTGCGGGTGGCTCCGGCTCTCTCACGGGGGGATCGGGCCTGACCGGCTCCGTGCTCTCGGGGGCCGGTGCCGGCACTCTCCTCGGGGAGTCCGGCAGCAGCACTCCGCCGTCCTCGGGCAGGTGGTCGGGGTCCCGGCTTTCCCTGTTCATTCCATCGCTCAGAACCCTGCCATCCCGGCAAGGTTCATCAGCATGCCATGGGCGTCCGGGGCCTCCACAGGCCTGCCCGAGAGAACTGATGCCCTGACAGCGGCGTTCTCGAGGAGGTTCTCGCCAGGTCGGGCCAGCAGGGTCGGTCCGAGAGCGCTCCAGATGGAGCTCATCTCCATCACCGGGGAACCGGCCGCTCCGGCCTCTCCGGTCAGGAAGAAGGCCAGCGAGTCACCCTCCGCCATCACCATTATTCCCAGCCCGGGATGCTCCCGGAACAGGCTCGACGAGGCGATCATCCTCTCCAGCAGGCACGCGGCAACCAGCTCCTCATCGGGATCTAGCCCTTCGCAGGATGCCCGCCCTATCAGGCGACCGGCGAAATCGGGCGGAGGTGCGGCAACCAGCCCGGGGCCGGTGAGCTCTTCCGGAGCGGCAACGCTGATGGGCGAATGGGCGCCGGGAGGGGGAAGGGGGAAGGAGGTCCACGGGGAAAGGGTATCTCCGTAACCCAGACCCCTCATCCAGACCAGCTTGCCCACGCAGTCCGGACCGGACGGATGGACGGCCTCGATGAGGGAGTCTATGGCCGAGAAGACGCTAGCGTACCCGATGGCGTAGATGCTGTCCCAGTGTGTGATGCCGGCACTGAGCCCGAACAGGTCGGAGGGAGTGCCGCTCAGGGTGGTCGTCACGATGGCGGGCGCCGAGCGGAAGGCACCGGGAATCACCTCGTGGCCGACGCCTCTCCAGAAACCGGCACCCAGCCCTTCGACCGGCTCCCCGTCCCTCTCGCCGGTCAGCAGGAACACGTCGTTGGCCCAGGGTCCCGGCACCAGAAGGGTGTCCTCGCCGCTCTCGAGCCAGGCGGATACCCTGATCGGGATCGCCGGCACCCCGGAAGAGGCAGTCGAATCCCTGAAAGCGATGATGACGGGCTCGCCGGGAGCCGGGCGCAGGTCGAGCGTGCGCGCCCAGAGCCCGGTATCGGGCGCCAGCTCGGTGGTGGACATCCTGGCGAACATGGGAAGGAAGCGCTCAGCGGTCCCGCGTGGGACGATCAGGACGTAGCCGCACCAGGCCGTCCTCTGTATCAGCAGACCCCTGGCCGCCAGAGCCCAGCACAGCTCCCTGTCCTCGTCCGTCATGCCGGACCAGGGCTCGACAGGCAGCTGCCCGCCGGGCAGCAGCAGCGTGACCGCCTCGGTCCGGTCTTCCCCCAGCCGAGGCCTTTCCAGCACCTCGACCGCTTCCAGGGGAGAGGCAGTGGCCGCCTGCAGGAGCAGGACCGCCAGGACCGAGAGCGGGACGAGGCTCCGGGTCATCAGCTATTGCCCCAGAAGAGAGTCCATGATCGCCTGCTGCTCTTGGGACCTGGCGTTGGCGGCATCGGCCGCCGAGCCGGCCTCCCGGATGATCCCCACCGGACCGCCAACGGGCGTGCCCGGCTGGGTCCTCACCTCCTGCTCGATGTCGAGCGGGCCGTATCCCGCAGCGGAGGTGTCTGCCGGCGCAGCGTCGGAGCTCTCGTCTCCTCCACATCCCGGCAGCAGAAGCAGCACGGCCAGCTCCAGTGACAGAAGCACCCTGCAACTGATCCTCAACGGAACCTCCAGCGGGATGAGAGCACCCATTGGATGCCCTGTGCCTGTTGCCCCGGAACGCCACATGGTAGTCTGTACCCGTGAAGCCCATCGCGGCAAGTCCGCCGGTCCCGATGGGATTCCCGGAGAGATAAGGCCCGGGGGTCCGTCCGGCACTGTGCCGAACGTTGACCGCACCGGTGCCAGCCGGCATAATTCGTGCCCGATAACAGCTTGCGGAGAGGTGGCCGAGTGGTCGAAGGCAACCGCCTGCTAAGCGGTTGAGAGGGTAACACTTCTCCGAGGGTTCGAATCCCTCCCTCTCCGCCAGTCCTGCCAGAGGGGGCTGCCCTTCCCCCTCCGGCCTTCCAGTAGCCTTCAGACGCCGGGCCCCACTCCAAGTTCCGGGTGACCCGACGCAGACCGAACGGGGAATCCATGAGCTCTGGCAACAAGAGCGGCGCGGCGAGAGTGCGCGTGGCTCCTTCTCCCACCGGCGACCCGCATGTCGGCACTGCCTACGTGGCTCTCTTCAACTACGCCCTGGCCAGGAAGACCGGCGGCCGCTTCGTGCTCAGGATAGAGGACACCGACAGGGAGCGTTCCAGCGAGGCCAGCGAGCGCATGATATTCGACGCCCTGCGGTGGCTGGGTCTGGACTGGGACGAAGGGCCGGACGTGGGGGGCCCCTTCGGTCCATACAGGCAGAGCGAGAGGCTACACATCTACGGCGAGTACTGCGATAGGCTGATTGAGTCAGGCAGCGCCTATCCGTGCTTCTGCACCAGGGAGAGGATCGAGGAGCTGAGAGCCCTTCAGAGGCGCGAGAAGTCACCCAGGATGGGCTATGACGGGCTGTGCAGGTCCATACCCCCGGAAGAGGCAGCGAGGCGAAGGAAGGCGGGCGAACCCTGCGTTGTGAGGCTTGCCATGCCCGAGCAGGGAGTCACCATGGTCGAGGATCTTCTCAGGGGCCCCATCGAGTTCGACAACGCCCAGATGGACGACCAGATCCTGATGAAGAGCGACGGCTACCCGACCTACCACCTTGCCAACGTCGTGGACGACCATCTGATGGGCATAACCCACATCATCAGGGCGGAGGAGTGGATCAACTCCCTCCCGAAGCACGTCGTGCTCTACAGGGCCCTGGGCTGGGAGCCCCCGGTATTCTGTCACCTGCCGCTGCTCCGGAACAGCGATCGCTCCAAGATATCGAAGAGACGCAATCCGGTGAGTCTGAACTACTACCGCAGGGCAGGGTTCCTCCCGGAGGCCATGCTCAACTACCTCGCGAGGATGGGCTGGGCCATGCCGGACGAGCGCGAGGAGTTCGGTCTCGACGAGTTCATCGAGCGCTTCAGGCTGGAGGACATAGTCCTCGGAGGCCCGGTCTTCGACCTGGACAAGCTCATCTGGCTCAACGGACGATACATCCGGTCCATGGAGCCTGCGGCCCTGCTGACCTGTCTGCGAGCGGACAACCTGAGCGACGACTACCTCCTCAGGGTCATACCTCT
>JAFGKQ010000011.1 GCA_016928495.1 Candidatus Fermentibacterales bacterium | reverse complement strand
CATCGTCGAACACGGCCATGACCCCATCGCCGGTATGCTTGACCCGTCTGCCTCCGAACTCGGAGATGCAGGACAGAACGATCCTGTCGTGCTCGGAAAGCGCCTCCGGCATCGAGTCCTGGTGCTCCTGCCACTTGCGGGTGGAGCCCTCTATGTCCGTGAAGAGGAAGACTATCTGATGCCCGGGCATGGGCCGCCCGTTCCCGGGCGCTACTCGGGCTCGCCCGGGGGGCCACCCGGAGAGCCTAGCACCTCTGAGAGCACCTCTCCGATCTCGGCAAGCCTGTAGGGCTTGGTGAGCACGCCGGAGAAGCCGTATTCCCTGTAGTTGGCCATGACAGGGTCGTTGAAGTAGCCGCTGGAGACGATCGCCGTTACTTCGGGATCGATCTGCCTCAGCTCGCCGAGAGCTTCCACGCCGTTCTTCGCGCCCGGCACCGTGAGATCCATTATCACTGCCGAGAACGGGTTGCCATCAGGGCTCCGGCGCTCCCTGGCGTAGATCGATACCGCTTCGTCTCCATCCGACGCGGTGGCAACGCGGTAACCAAGGTGCTCCAGCATCTGGGAGGCGATGCTCAGCACGCCTTCGTCATCGTCCATCACGAGTACCCATCCCACCCCCCTGCGAGGGGGGTCGGCGCTCTCCTCGGTCCTCGGCAGGCCCTCCGGAATCGCGGGAAGGTACACGGAGAAGCGGCTGCCCTCGCCCAGCCTGGAGTCCACCTCGATCAGTCCTCCGTGCTGGCCTATTATGGAGTAGGATATCGCGAGGCCCAGCCCGCTGCCGTTCTGCTTGGTGGTGAAATAGGGGTCGAAGATGCGGCCGAGATACTCCTCGGGTATGCCGGGGCCTTCATCCCTCACTTCGAGTCGTATGTACGGCCCCGGCTCGAGCTGCAGGCTGTCGCCCTCGCCGATCTCGATGTTACCGGCAGTCACTTCCAGGGTGCCGGCATCGGCCATCGCCTGCACCGCGTTGATGACCAGGTTGTCGACGACCTGCGTGAACTGGTTCTCGTCCACCTCGGCGGGCCAGAGATCGACGGGCAGCTCGAGCTCGCACTTGCAGCCCGACCCCATCATCGAGAACAGGCAGGCATCCTTGATGACGTTCCGCAGGAACCTCACCTTCTTGACCGGCTCGCCCCCCCTCGAGAAGGTGAGAAGCTGCGCGGTCAGGTTCCTTGCCCTCAGCGCCGCCTTCTCAGCCTCTCTGAGGAGGTTCCTCAGGTCCTCCGGCTTCGGGGGAGCTATGCTGGTGGCCAGGGACAGGCTGCCCAGTATTGAAGTCAGTATGTTGTTGAAGTCGTGAGCGATGCCTCCCGCCAGGATACCGATGGCCTCGATCTTCTGCATCTGCTGGATGCGATCCATCAGCCTGCGGTGCTCCTGCTCCGACTGCTTCCTGTCGGTGACATCCCTGAGCGTGGCGAGCATGCCTCGCTCCGACTCCCAGACCACCTCGGCCGCCCTCATCTCGAGTGTCCTCGGGGATCCGTCGGGGCCCGGCCTCTCCAGCTCGGTGATCGCTCCGGGCGCGAGATCGTACTCGAAGCGGCCGCTCAGGAGGACCTCTAGCGGCACTCCGAAGATCTCGGAGGCAGGGGCGTTGGCGAACCTTATGTAGCCGTCCGCGCCGACGACCACTATGGCATCGGTCGTGTTGTCGATGATCGCCCGGAGACGCCCTTCGCTGGAGGACAGGTCGAGCGACTGCTGCTCGAGCTGCTTGCGCAGCCTCTCCCTCTCGATGGAGTACCTGATGGCCCTCTCCAGAACCACCGGGCTGAAAGACCCCTTCAGCAGGAAGTCCTGCACGCCGAACTGCAGGTAGTCCAGAGCCCTTCCGGAATGGTGCTCGTCGCCTACGGCGAGAACGGGCGGAGATGTGCGCGATGAGAGGATGGGGAGCAGCGACCCGGGAGAGCCGTCATCGAGAGCGTCGAGGTCCGCGACCAGTACGTCGAACCCGGAACGGGAGAGCGCCTCCCTCGCCGCGTCAACGCTCGGAACGCGTACGACCTGGAAGGCGCTGTTGCCATCGAAGAGCAGGCCGGAGCCGGCTCGTGGGTCGTCCCCTCCGTGAGGGAGGGGAGTGACCGGCAAGCTCTCTATGAGAAGGACTCTGGTAGGTGGAGAGACCACTGGACCTCCAGACGGAATGGTGAACCTGCGGACAGGGCCCGGCCGTCAGGGCGGACCGGAGCCCTGCGGGGATTGCATAACGGTCCACTCGGCAACGATCAAGAGACTGGGCTCTCTTCCCTCCCCGCTCCCGTGGCTTCGGACAGCGCTCCTGCGAGCATCGAGAGGCTGTACGGCTTCGCGAGGGCTGCGGCGAAGCCTCTGGACCTGAAGTCCCACATGACCGGCAGGCTGAAGTGCCCGCTCGAGACGATCACCCTGGCTTCGGGATCCACCTCCAGGATGCCGGCCAGAGCCTCTATCCCACCCATCCCTCCGGGTACGCAGAGATCCATCAGTACGGCATCGAACCGCCCTCCGGAGCCCGAGAGACGGGAGTACTCCCCTATCGCCTCCCTGCCATCACAGGTCGTGACGACGGAGTAGCCGAGATGCGAGAGCATCTCCCTGGCCACCTGCAGCACCCACTGGTCGTCATCCATCACCAGCACGCGGCCGGACGACAGCGGAGCGTACGCCTCCTGACCCGACGGGACTCCGTCAGGGATGGCCGGGATATACACGCTGAAGGCCGAACCGAGCCCGGGTAGCGACCTGGCCACCATCATGCCCCCGTGTCTGCCGACGATCATGTTGCAGGCGGCCAGCGCAACGCCGAAATGCCCGGAGCTGCTAAGCGGATCGAAGGCCTCCTCGAGGCGCTTCTCGGGCAGTCCGCCCCCGCTGTCGCGGACAACGATGCGGACGTAGTTGCCGGGCTCGAGCCCTACGCTGTTCCCGTCGGCGAGAGTGAGGTTCTCGGCCCCGACGACGACCTCGCCCCTGTCGTCGTTGGCGGAGAGGGCGTGCATCAGCAGGCTGGTTATCAGGAGAGCGAACTGCTTCGCGTCGACCTTCGCCGGCCAGAGATCCAGGGGCAGCCTGAAGTCACAGGAGGCCTCCGTGCCGATGAGCGAAAACCGACTGGAGTCCTCTATGAGCTTGCGGAGATAGGACAGCCTCAGCCGGGGCTCGCCCGTGTCCGAGAAGGCAGAGAGCTGGGATGTAAGGTTGCGGGCTCTCAGCGCACCCTTCTCGGCCTCCCTGAGAAGCCCCTCGGCACAGGGGACGTTGCCGGGGACGAGGACGGCGGCGAGAGACAGACTGCTGAGAACCGAGTTGAGGACCGATTCCAGCTCGTGGGCGATCCTGCCGGCCAGGATCGCAAGGCACTCGCTCCTGGCCGTGTCATTGGCACTACCGGGCACCGGCAACCTCCAGGGTCGACAAGAGCCTTCCGGTGTTCACAGTGTTCGTATTAATATCCATCGTGGCATGAGTGACGACAAGCCCGTCGAGCCCTGCTCGATCAGCCGGACATGGGGCTCGCCGCACTCGAGCCGCGGAGCTGGTTGCCTGCCCGGTAGCGCTGGCCGGCGGCGGGCGGGCCTCCTCACTCGAGAGAGCAGCCCTGACCAGGCTAGCCAGGAAGCGGGAGCATGGACCTACTCGAGCAGATCCGGAGGGTTGGCGAGGAAATGACCTCGCTCCGTACCTCCGGTCGCCTTCATGAGGCTCTGAGCCTCGGCGAGAGGACGCTGGCCCTTGCCGAGGCGTCCGGGGACGTGATGGCTATCGCAAGGACCCAGGCCAGCCATGCCTTCGTGCTCCTGGACATTGGCAGGCATCTGGAGGCTCTCTGGCTTTTCGAGGCGGTCGAGAGGATAGCGGGCGAAGCGGAGGACATGGATCTCCTGGCCGCTTCTCTCAGAGGCTCCGGCAGAGCCTGCTTCGAGATGGGCGATTATCGCCGGGCGCTGGTCATCTTCCGCAGGGCCCTGGAGCTCGCACGGGCCAGAGGCAGCGTGGGAGCCGAGTGCGCGGAGCTCGGCCACCTGGCGAACGTCCACCGCCGGATGGGACAGTACGACCCGGCGATCGAGCTCTACCGCCAGCAGCTCTCCACAGCGGCGAGCATGCAGAACCGCCGGCTGATGTGCGTGTGCCTGAACAACCTGGCAGGTGTCTTCGAGACCAGAGGGGACTCCCTGACAGCCTGCGGCCTCTACGAGGAGAGCCTGGCGCTGGCGCGGGAGAGCCGCAACAGGCTGAGCGAGTGCGTGGCGCTGGGCAATCTCGGCCAGTGTCTCGCGAGCATCTCCAGGCTCGACGACGCGATGCTGCGCTTCCATTCCCAACTGGATCTGGCGGAGGAGATCGGACACCTCCAGAGCGTAATGACCGCCCTGGGGAGAATGGGGATGATCTACAGACGCCGGGGCATGTACGACGAAGCGATGTCCAGCTTCAGGGAGCAGTTCAGAACGGCCTGGGAGACGGACAACCATGGCCAGATGAGCCTGGCGCTCGGCAACATGGCTACCATCCACTCCATCAGGGGTGAGTTGAGCCAGGCCATCAACTGCACCGAGAAGCTCGTGAGAACAGCGGAGAAGACGGGGGACCAGAGGATACTGGCCGGTGGGCTCTCGGGCCTGGGACACTCTCTGAAGCTCGCCGGAAGGCTCGAAGAGGCCATGGCCAGGCTCGAACGGGCAGCCGGCCTGTTCGAGGACCTGGATCTCCAGTACGAGCTCTGCGGATGCCTGTACGACCTCGCCGACATCCGGCATGCCGGCCGGGACCCCGAGGCTCCTGCCACCGCCAGGAGAGCGCTGGAGGCGGCCCGGCGCTCCGGAGACTGGCCGAGGACCTTCTTCTGCAGGATGCAGAACGCCGTCACGATGAGTACAACCGACCCGGAGAGCGCTGCTTCGGATCTCGAGGAGCTGCTTCTCGAGGCTCGGGACGACAGGCAGAGAGCGGCAGCCAACATGGAGCTGTACCGACTCACCGGAAGGGAGGGCAACCGAGCCGCCGCCGAAGGGCTCTACCGGACTCTCTACGAGAGCTTTCCGGAATGGGAGCTCGGGCGCTGCCTGGACGAGCTGAGCCGCTGATGCCCTGAGGGCAGAGAGCCCTCACGATCCTCGAGCTGGTGCCGGGACCAGGGTTTTTCCCGGATCGCTTGACGGGTAGGCAACCCCATGAACACGGCCAAGGCCGTCTGCACTCTTCTGCTGATCGCTCTGACCGGCGTGTCTAGCTCGGCGACAGCTACTCTCATCAACACCCTCGACGAGGATGCGACCGTCATCCTCACCCCGGTGAACGGAGGCTACCAGGTGGATCCCGCAAGCGTCCCCGCGTTCCAGACCGAGTCGATAGAGGTCCGCGAGGGCTACTACGATATCACGGTCTACCTGTCGGAGAGCGACCCGTACGACCAGGATCAGCTCCTCTGGATAGGCGACGAGCTAGACGGGGGCTTCACCTATGTGATAGACTAGCGCGGAAGCCCTGGAGCGGGGCGCGGCCGCAGGGCTGCGCCCCGCCAGTCGGCGGTTACCTCCAGCCGGGGAGGGACTCGTGAGGCTCGGAGCCCTGTTCGCTCTGTGCGTTCTCGTGCAGGCACTTCTTGCCGGTCCCGGGCCATCGGAGGCCCGCGTGGCCCTGATTCCCGCCGGGCTTCGGGGCCAGCACGAGATCGAGAGCATTCTCCACGTGGGTGAGGGCCCGGTGGTCGACTGCGGCGGATCCGATTACGGAAGGGAGCTTCATGCGACCGTGCTCGGGTTCCTGCCCTACTGGACGGGGAGCGCCTGGCTCCAGTACGACCTGCTGTCGATCCTGGCCTGCTTCTGCGTCGACATGGGAGCCCAGGGCCAGATAACGAGCTGGCACGGCTTTCCGGAGGTGTTCGAGGAAGAGCTGCTGGGCATCCATTCCTCGGAGGGAATAGGAGTGGTGACGGTCTGCTGCTTCAGCAGCTCCTCCATCCACTCCATCCTCACAACCTACAGGGAGACCGCGATCTCGACGATCGTCGCACTCGTTGTCGATAACGACGACGTGGACGGCGCATGCATAGATTTCGAGAACGTCTCCTCCTCGGACAGGGACAACCTCACTGCCTTCATGCAGGAGCTCAGGGAAGAGCTCGATCTCGCAGCTCCGGGGTCCCATCTCTCCATCTGCACGCCTGCGGTGGACTGGTCCGGGGCCTTCGACTACGACGTTCTCGCAGGGTCGGTGGATGCCCTCATGATGATGTGCTACGCGTTCAGCGGATCCTGGTCCACCGTCGCGGGGCCCAACTGCCCGCTCACGGGCTGGGGGTCGAGTCCATCGTCTCCGACAAACATGATGTGGACACTCGGGGACTACATAATCTACGCGCCGGAGGTCCACGAGAAGCTCGTCGTGGGCCTTCCGTACTACGGGCACCAGTGGCAGACAGAGTCGGGAGATCCTCACTCTGCGGTGACCGGCTCGTGCCAGACCCTCACCTACGAGGTGCTGGCGGAGCGTGCGGAAACCTACGGGGAGCTCTGGGACCAGGAGTCCATGACACCCTGGTATGCCTTCTACTCGGCGGGCTGGAACCAGGGATGGTTCGACTCCGACAGCTCCCTGGTGCTGAAATACGACATGCTTCGGAGAAGCGGAATGCAGGGCATCGGCATCTGGGCCCTCGGCTACGACGGGGACAGGCCGGAGCTCTGGCAGGCCATCGAGGACACCTTCGGGGAGCCCGCTCTTCCGGACGACAGGACCGACAACCTGGAGAGCACCTTCACTCTGCGCGGACCCGAGGCCTACTGGCACTACACGGGCACCGGGGACATGCTGAGCCACTTCTACACCTTCTCCGTGGCGTCGGGGCCGGACGTCAACTGGGCAAGCTGGCGCTTCACCCTCGAGGACAGCACGGGAGCCTGCTGGCTCGAAGCGATGGTAAACGACGGCGCAACGGCAGGCTCGGCATTCTACAGGGTCCACCACGCCGGGGGCTGCGACACCGTGCCGGTCGACCAGAGTGCGTGGCAGGGCCAGTGGGTCAGCCTCGGCGGTCCATACAGAGTGCAGGGCGAGCTGGAGGTGGAGCTGGGCGACGCCACGGGAGTCTCAGGGGAACGCATCACGTTCGACGCCGTGAGGCTCTCCTGGCTGACAGGCGTCGGCGATGGCTCTGCGTCGGATCTGGAGCCGTGCTCTCGCTTCTACATCGAGGTCTCCCCCTCGCCGGCCCGCTCCTTCCTCTTCACGATCCTGCCGCACGAGGGGACCGAAGTGGAGCTCGGCGTCTTCGACCTCGCGGGACGCCTTGTCGAGAGAGCCAGCTTCGACGAGTGCTCCAGCCGGAGCCTGATCTGGCCCGGACCGGCGGGAGCGGCACCCGGGGTCTACCTTCTGAGAGCATGGGGGGGAGGCCAGACGATCCTGTCCAGAATCGTCCTCGTGCCATGAGGATGCCCGGAGCGAGGAACACCCGGCTGGCTCTCATAGCTCTCGTGGTCGTCCTGCTCCTTCTGCCGGTCTCGAAGCTCGAGTTCTTCGAGACGATCGAGGGCAAGACGCTCGACCTGCGCTTCAGGCTTCTCTCGGACACCGCTCGGGCAAGCCGGGACATAGTGATCGTAGCCGTCGACGGGGAATCCATGGACAGGCTCGACTACCTGACCTGGCCCTGGCCCAGGCAGATCTACACGGGGTGTCTCGACCTCATCTTTGGCATGGGGGCGAAGATAGTCGCCTTCGACATCCTCTTCGACCTTCCATCGGTCTACGGGAGCGTGTTCGACGAGGAGCTGGGAGCCGTGGCAGCCTCCGGAACCACTGTCTTCGCGATGGCGCTGCACAAGCGCCCCGGCAGGGAGGTGCCCGGAATGGCCGCCCTGGATCGCGTGGGAGGCGACCTGTCCGGTCTCGACTCCGCCTGGACCTCTACCTCTCCCCAGCCCTCGATAGCCGAAGGCGCCGCGCTGCTCGGCAATACCTACGTGCGGCCCGATCCGGACGGCGTCTATCGAAGGATGAACCTGATGACGAGGACACCGGTCGGTCCGGTTCCGAGCTTCCCTCTGGCGGTCGCGATACTGGCACTGGGCGGTCCGGACAGCATCCGCCTGGAGCCTGACCGGCTATGGCTCAACGGCAGGTGGCTCCCTCTGGACGGCAGCTACGAGCTCCTCATCGGGTACCACGGCCCGACCTACACCTACGAATACGTTGCGATCGCGGATCTGGTGGACGCTCTCTCCCTGAGGGCGCAGGGTCT
>JAFGKQ010000178.1 GCA_016928495.1 Candidatus Fermentibacterales bacterium | reverse complement strand
GCTGGACTTCCAGGGCCCGGTGTCCTGCTCGAAGGCGACCGTCTTGTCGAGGGCGTAGGTGATCCGGTTCGTGTCGTTGACGGGGATGCGCCCTACGAAGACCTCGGGCATGAAGTCCGGAAGGTCCTGGTTGTACTCGCCAGGATACCCGTCTCCGTCCAGGTCCCAGGAGTCCTCGTCGGGATAGGACAGATCGGCGTAGTAGCAGTCCGTCGGCGTCCCCGGAGCCACGAGGCCGGGACTGGACGGATCGTACACGTGGAAAGAGGAGTCAGGGTAGCACACGCGCATGGGAACGCTCGCGTAGTCCCCCACGAAGAGAACGTACTCGATGCCCCACGGACCGTAGTATTCCCTTAGGAAGTTCCTGATACGTTCCGCCAGATCCTCCCCGGGCTGCCCGGATATCTCGGGATCCGTGACGAGAACCGTTCTCAGGCTGAACCCGAGCTCGCTCTTCCACTCATCGAATCCGGAGGATGAGACAGCGTCAGCAAGAGCGCTGGTGGTGACGATAACGTAGTCGTAGGTGTCGGATCTGCCCGCGGAAGGTCGGGCCGGTCCGTAGAGGACAGCCAGATCCTCGTAGTTGACGAACAGCTCGCGTGCTCTGACGTCGGCAGCATCGTCTGACATCAGCCTCTCGAGATGGATGGCCTCGCTCGATCCGGCCTGCGGAAGCACGTACTCGATGGCCACCTCCGCCCTCTCGTGGAGAAGCAGCGTTCCGGACAGAGGGTGATAGGTGAACGGGCAGAAGGCGACCGCTGCGTAGGAGTACTTGCGCAGCGTTCCGGCGCCCGAGAGCCACGCGACCCGCTCCGGATACGGCTGATCGCTGCCGTAGACCGAGCTGTTGTTGGCCTGCCACTGCCGGCGCAGCGCCTGAAGCTCGAGCTCCAGCTCGGGTCCGGCAGTCAGCGGAAGCACCCCGACGAAGGGCTCGAGCTCCAGGCACCGTTCGAGCTCGATCGCGTCCGAGCTGACGAGCTCGACTGAAACCGCCCTTGCCCCGGGAGGGAGAAGGAACAGGAAGCGCTTCATCGGCAGCAGCGGGCTGCCCGGCTCCATGAGCTGTCCGAAGCCCTGCATCTCGATTCGACAAGCTTGATCATCCCGGAGGACCGAGTAGTCCTCCGGCTCCAGGGTGACTGTCATCCTGTCTGCCGGAACGGCTGCGGCAAGAAGAAGCAGCGCAGCGACTACAGCCAGCCCCCCCATCCATCGACTCATGAGCCTCGTCTCCTCACCCCGGGCCGGGTCTGCTCCCGCCCGGATCGTCACTCTCCGGCCTCAGACCAGAGAGCCCTGTCGTACTCTGACACGCAGGAGATCCCCGGGATCCCTGCTTGCGGCATCAGGCTCCGGTGTGGATATGGCTGTTGGCGATCAGGATCGCAAGCTCGGCAGGCGCAGGACCGGAGCCCGGGCCACCTGCCGACATGGCTCAAGCGAGAGACCCCGTCAACCGAGCCGGAAAAGCGTGCGTGTCCCCAATAATGCCCCCGATTATGGGAGGGGCCGGTACTCCGTGGGCCAGATCTCGACGAAGTATTGGCCTTCGACCTCCATGTCCACGATGACGCCCCTGATCTCGATTCTCCGCCCGATGAAGGGACGGAGCTCGTCCGAGCTGCCCATGTAGATGTCGATGGTGCCGTCCTCCATCCCCAGCTTGTACTCGTTGTGCCTCTGCACGTAGGAGGGCAGGGGATCCTCCGCCTCGTAGAGCACCACACCCTCGAAGGTCTGGACCTGTTCCGGCGCGAAGTCGTTCCAATCCTGGTCGGGGAACAGCACGACCCACTCCGCGGGCTCCGGCTGCTCGCCGTCGGATGACTGGCTTGTGCCGCATCCCGCGAGCGTAAGAAACGCCGCGCCAATGAGGAGGCTTCCGATGTGAGTGCTTCCAGTCATGTCGAACCTCCGGCAATCAGTCCCCGACGCGACTCTCCCCGGCAGGTTCTCCCCGGGTCATCGCATCGGGAGATAAGTGTTGTGTCCCCATAACGAAGGCCCACTTGTCGGCCCAGGCCTCTATCCTCTTCGACACGGGAGTCGAGGCTCCGTGCCCCGCCCTCGTCTCTATCCTGATGAGCACCGGGTTGCCGCATGTCTGCGCGTGCTGCAGCTCCGCGGCGAACTTGAAGCTGTGAGCGGGGAAGACCCTGTCGTCGTGGTCCGCGGTGGTCACCAGGGTGGGAGGATAGCAGACGCCACGCCTCAGGTTGTGGTAGGGGGAATACGCCAGGAGCGCCCGGAACTGCTCGGGGTCGTCAGGTGAGCCGTAGTCCGAGGTCCATGCCCACCCGATGGTGAACCTGTGGAACCGGAGCATGTCCATCACGCCGACATCGGGAAGGCATGCGCCGAAGAGGTCGGGCCTCTGTGTCATGCAGGCGCCGATCAGGAGCCCGCCGTTGCTTCCCCCTGATATCGCCAGATTCGCCCTCTTCGTGTAACCCTCCGAGATCAGCCACTCCGCCGCCGCTATGAAGTCGTCGAAGACGTTCTGCTTGTTCGAGAGCCTTCCGGCGTCGTGCCACTCCGTCCCGTACTCGCCGCCCCCCCTGAGGTTGGGCCGTGCAACGATGCCTCCCATCTCCATCCAGACCAGGGGCGGCACGGAGAACCCGGGCGTTATCGAGGCGCCGAAGCCGCCGTAACCCGTCAGAAGCACGCGGTTCTCCCCGTTCCTCTCGATGCCCTTCCCGTGGCAGAGGAACATGGGTATCCGGGTGCCATCCTTGCTGCTGTAGAACACCTGGCTGGTCTCGTACTCCTCCGGATCGAAGCCCAGCTCCGGCTCCCTGAAGAGCGCGTACCGGAGGCTCCTCATGTCGAGTCTGTAGATGCTCCCGGGAACGCTGAAACTCGTGTAGAAGAAGAAGGTCTCGGGATCGTCGAAGCGGCCGCCGAACCCATGGACACTGCCGATGCCCGGAAGGTCGAGGTCTCCAACGGCGGACCCGTCGGGCTCGAAGAACCTCACGGCACTGCAGGCGTCCCTGAGATAGCAGGCCACCAGCCTTCCGCCGACCAGGGTAGCGTGCTCCAGCACGTCCCCGCTCTCAGGGATCAGCGTCCGGAGGCTGCAGGCTCCCTTCTCCAGTCCCACGGTGATCACTCTGCGCCTCGGAGCCTCGAGGTCTGAAAGGAAGTAGAACAGCGCTCCCCTGTTGCCCGCGTACACGTATTCGGCGTCGAACTCGGCGAGCAGCTCCACCATTCCGGCATCCGGACGCTCCAGGTCCAGGAGGAAGACACCGTTCTCCCTCTGTGTGCCGCTGTGGACCATCACGACCAGGTATCGTCCGTCCTCCGTGACGCTCGAATGGAAGAGCCACTCCTTCCTGTCGGGCCTCTCGTAGACCACAGTGTCCTCGCACTGGGGGCTGCCGAGCCCGTGATAGTAGATCTTGTGGAAGTAGTTGGCTCCCTTGTAGGTCAGACCCTCCTCGGGCTCGTCGTAGCGGCTGTAGAAGAAACCCCGGCCATCATGGGTCCAGGAGAGCGTCGAGAACTTCATCCACTTCAGGTGATCCTCCCGATCCCTGCCGGTATCGACCTCGCGAACCCTCACCTCTCTCCAGTCCGAACCCGATGATGACACGGCATAGGCCAGGAGCTTCCCGTCTTCGCTCACCGCGACCGGCCCGATCGCGACTGTACCGTCGGTTGAGAGCGTGTTTGGGTCGACCAGAAGCCGTGGCTCGCCCTCCAGCCCCTCGCTCCAGTAGAGCGGGCTCTGGTTCTGCAGACCGTCGTTGTGGAAGTAGAAGTAACGGGTGCCCTTCCTGAACGGCACGCCGAACCTCTCGTAGTCCCAGAGCTCCTGCAGGCGCTTCCGTATCTCCACACGCCGGGGCAGCTTCTCGAGGTATCCGAACGTCAGCCGGTTCTGGGCCTCTATCCATTCCCTGGTCTCGTCGGAGTCCAGCTCCTCCAGCCACCGGTAGGGATCGGCTACGGGCATTCCGTGGAGATCTTCCACGAGGTCCTGTCTTCTGGCCCTCGGGTACCGGAGCTTGCCGTCCTCTCTGCTCCTGTCGTTCATCAAGAGGTCTCCTTCGGGGGGCAGGTTTTCAGCGGCCTGGATCGAGGGCCTCAGAATAAGCCCCCATGCTCTCGAGGTAAAGCACCGGCCACTCCCATCGCGGTCGCGCTCTGCTTAGTTTTGCTCAATCAGCCCGCGACCTTGGAAAGGGGCCGAGGTTGCTCGAGTCGCACCTGGGGGAGCTCTACGCGCTTGGAACTGCCGTTTGCTGGACGGTGACCGTCATGGCCTTCGAGGCTTCCGGCAGGCGCATCGGCTCATTCCCGGTGAACATCATCAGGCTCTGCATGGCGTTCCTGATGTTCTGCGCGCTGTCGGCGTTGGTCAGAGGCAATCCGCTCCCGGTGGACGCCAGCGCCCACAACTGGCTCTGGCTCTCGCTCTCCGGGCTGGTCGGCTTCGTGATGGGCGACCTGCTCCTGTTCCGCTCGTTCGTGGTCGTGGGCTCCAGGGTAGCGATGCTGATGATGGCCCTGGTTCCGCCTGTAACTGCAGTGATAGGGTGGGGAGTGCTGGGCGAGACCCTGTCGGGACGCGAGCTGCTGGGCATGCTCGTGACCATCGCAGGAATCGCCATGGTCGTCCTGGAGAGGAACCCCTCCGGCGCAAGGGAGATACGCTTCAGGCATCCGGCAGGTGGAATGCTCCTGGCCTTCGGGGGCGCCGTAGGGCAGGCGACAGGCCTGGTCCTGAGCAAGTACGGGATGAACGGCTACAGCCCCTTCTTCTCCACTCAGATCAGGGTCATCGCAGCCATCGGTGCCTTCGCCGTGATCCTCCTGGCACTGCGAGGGCGCAGGAGATCGGTGCTCAGGGCTCTCGGCAACGGTAAGGCCTTACTCCTCGCGGGACTGGGAGCCACCTTCGGGCCGTTTCTGGGAGTCTCTCTCTCGCTTCTTGCCGTCAGGCACACCCAGACGGGAGTAGCCTCGACCATCATGGCCCTCGTGCCCGTGCTGGTGATAGCACCGGCGGCGATGCTCTTCAGGGAGAGGGTCACGACCAGGGAGGTCATCGGCGCCTTCATTGCCGTGAGTGGCGTTGCCGTGCTATTCATGTGAGGATGCCAGAAGCCCGGAAGGCGGGTTCCGCATGCTGAGACTCCGATCCGATTCCGCTCTCGTCTTCGCAGCCACGTGCCTGGGTTGTCTGGCTGTCAACTGCGTGAGTGGCGGCCTGGAGGATCCCGACACGGCTCGAGAGCTGACGGAGAGCCTCGGCTCCACGTCCTTCACCGTGTTCCCGCCGATCGTGCGGGGCGCCGGAGCCGATTCCAGGGCGGCCACGGAGATAGCGGACTTCCTGCGATCGGAGGGCTTCGGAGAGGCAATCGTGGCCCCCAGCGGTATCAGCGTTCCCTCCCAGTACAGTGCCAACGAGCTGGTTCTTCTGCGGGAGACCGCTACCCTGTTCTCGGACTTCCTGGTGCAGAACGGCCTGGACACCGACTGGGCGATCCTGACCGACTACGTCATGGGTGGCGCCTCCGGTGCGCAGTGCATTCATGTCTACGTTTTCGCGGGGGACGGCACGATCGCCTATGCCAGGGCCTACAACCAGACCTCCGAGTCCTTCCGCCTGGCATCACCCTCGACCACTCCGGAATGTACCCGGTTCGCGATAGAGCGTCTCAGGAACCGCCTGGGCGGCAGCGCCCGATAGCCCGGCGAGGAGTTGCG
>JAFGKQ010000177.1 GCA_016928495.1 Candidatus Fermentibacterales bacterium | reverse complement strand
CGCCGGGTCCATCTGGCCGTCGGAGTCCAGCTTGACGACGATGTCGGCTCCCTCCTGCAGGGCTCTCGCGTACCCCGTGACGACCGCTCCCCCTACCCCTCTGTTGGACTCGTGGTAGAGGACGGTAACCCTGGGATCGCTGCAGCTCCGCTCGATGAGCCTGCCGGTTTCCTCGGGGCAGGCATCGTCCACGCAGTAGACTCTGCCAACCTCGGGACCGATCGCCGAGAGCACGCCCAGGACCCTGTCGCTCGTGCGGAAGCAGGGCATCACGACAGCTACGACCGGACGGGATTCTGGCTCGCCGCCTGACATCGGGCTCAGATCCTCCTTCCGATGGCCTGGAGCAGCTTGCGGGTGAGCCGGACCAGCTCCGTGTCGCGAAGGCCCCAGAGCCTCGAGGGATTGAAGTCAATGTCATCGGGATTGTAATGGAAGTCACTGGGGTACACCACTGCTCCCAGGAAATGGATGCAGGCGGAGATCCCGGTGAGAGCGAAGAACAAGACCTTGAGGCCTCTGCTGCCTCTGATCAGCTCGTCGTAGCACTCGGCCAGAGGGAGCATGAGAAGGGGCGTCAGCTCCGACAGATACCTGTATCCGAAGCACCAGCCGCCCCACCAGCGCTGCCACATCGAGTATGCGAGAACGGTGATCACGAAGGCGGCAGCCAGGTACCAGTCGAGTGGGCGCGCCCGCCTCGCCAGCATCTTGCGGGCCAGCCAGTAGAGCGAGAAGCAGAAGAAGGGGCTGAAGACCAGCAGTCCTCTCGCGGGGCTGAGCAGCAGACCGGGAATGCCCTCGATTACGTTGCCCGTGAACTGGCTGGGCCCCTGGCACTGCCCCAGGAGCCAGACGGATCCCCAGACGAGATGGGAGTAGACGGCCAGCAGGCCCAGGGGCACTGCCGCCGATGCCAGCAGAACGGGAAGCGACCTCTTCGTGTGGAGCAGGGCGTAGGCCGCCAGGGGGGCAAGGATGAACACGTTGGCGGGTCTGGCTGCGAAGGCCAGGCCCATGAAGAGGCCCGACAGGCCCGCCATGCGCGGGCTGCGCGAGAACATGAGGAACAGCGCCAGCACGATGAGGAGTATCGAGGGACCGTGCTGCCAGGCGCCCCTGCTCGCCAGGCTCCAGACGGCCGTCCCGAATGCGAAGACCAGGGACATGATCAGCGCGGTCGGCCCCTCTCGCCCCGCTCGCAGAAGGAGCAGATACAGGAAGCTCACCGAGAGGGCGGCCATCAGCGACATGCTGATGAGGCTGAGATCCAGGCGGTGGGCCAGGATGTCTACGCCCATGAGGTCGGCCGCAAAGTACACCGGTACGCTCAGAAGGCCCGGGAGCGCCGGCACGGCGTTCACCAGCCTGCCGTCCAGTTCCCACAGCACGTAGGGTATCTCGTCGTCCTCACCGAAGAACTCGTCGAGGTAGAAGTCGCCGTCGCGCAGGATCGAGACCGGAAGCAGCTCGGTGCCTACCGTGTCGCCGCTGGCGGCGTACCTGAAGGGCAGCACGTAGACCAGAAGGCAGAAAAGGAACAGCACGAGGGCCGGAGTCAGGCCTCGGACCCTGCTCCGGTCGTAGCCCGTCATGTCCCCCTCAGACCCTGCCCAGGAAGGTATTCCTGAAGAAGCCCCTTGCGGAGAACGACTCCTTGAAGCGGCAGAGCCCGTAGTTGACTTCCATGTTCAGGGTGTAGGTGCCCAGGTCCAGGAAGTGGTAGCCCAGGTCCCTGGCCCAGCCGATGACCCCGCTGTAGAGGAGGTTCACCGGCCTCAGGGACTGGAAGGCGTCGTCGTGCGAGATGTAGAAGGCAAGCGTCACCCGGGGATTGCAGTGGAACATGACCATTCCGGCGTAGACCTGTCCCGACTCCCCGTCCCGCACGACGAACTGTCTCACGCTGTCGCCGGTCAGCGAGCGGATCCTCTCCAGCTCGGCCAGGGTGTGCGTTGGCCGGACGTTGTGCCTCTGCTGCAGGTTGCTCTCGAGCACCGGGTAGAAGGACGAGAAGTCGCTGCTCTCCTCGAAGACCAGCCCGTTCCGCAGAGCCTTCCTGACCCCTCTTCGGGCAGATTCGGCGAACCCCAGCTCCGGATCGTCCCCGAACCTTCGAAGGTCGATCACGGCGGTCAGCTCCCGCTTCTGGTAGCCGAAGCCCCTCTTCACCAGCACGAAGTCCGTGTAGTTGCTGAACCTCCGGAAATAGGGCTGCGGGGGCAGGGTGAGACCCATCCCGGCCCAGCCCTGATCCCTGCAGTAGTCAGCGATGGCCTCCAGGATCCGCTCCATCCGGGAGAGCGTGACGTCGTCCCTGGTCACGGGCCCTCCCCAGGAGGCCCCCGGGTAGGACCAGAGCCAGGTCTCGCCCTCTCGCTCGACGAGAGCGCCGGTCATCATGGCCTCGACGCAACCGTCGCTTCCGGTCGCAAGCAGATGGTGGTTCCTGAATCTCCCCGGAGCATGGTAGTCCAGGAACTCGGGAAGGTGGAAGAGGGTGCCGTTGTTCGAAGCGTGGACGAAGTCGCGCCAGAGCTTCCTGTCCACGGAATCGGACTCGTCGAGCCGCCGGACCTCGGAGCTCATCTCCGGCTGCCTCCTATCTCACCAGTGCGATCTTGCCCACGACGACCGTGGATCCCTGCCTGATCACGCCGACGTAGACACCGCTTGCGGCAGCGCCTCCGTCGAAACTGCCGTTCCAGGTCCATTCCGCGGGGCCGGACTCGGAGCGGAGACTGCCGGTGTGCTCTCCGGAGAGAGTGAAGAAGTCCACCGAGAGAGGGATGCCCTCCGGAAGGCCGGAGACGCGCAGCAGCCCGTGCTCTGCTGGCAGGAAGGGCTGAGGGTAGAACCACGCCTCTCCCGGCTCCCCTCCCCCGGTCCCGGCATGGACGATCCACAGCCCGGAAGACGAGGAGATGTAGAGGTTCCCGCTGGACTGATCGAAGAAGCTGAACTCGGGCTCTGCGCGGTTGCCCGGGATGAACGGCGAGTTGGAGGAGTCGTAGAGGGTGACGCTCCCCTCATCCAGCACGAACACCCCCGCGCTTCCGGAGCACCAGAGGCGCCCGGCCCCGTCGAAATCCAGAGTCCTTATGGAGCCGTAGATCCCATTCACGCTCGAGAAGCCGTCACCGTCGAAGCTGCACAGACCCGCCCCCGTTCCCGCGAAGACCTGTCCGTCCGGGGAGACCGCGAAGCAGTAGACCTGACCTGAGGGGAGCCCGTGCTCGGTGGTGAAAGACCGGCCATCGGGCATCCAGGCATCGTCGTCAGCGTCCATGGGGGTGCCCTGGTGGTCGAGCATCTGGCAGCCATGCTCTTCGGCATAGGCTATCCAGAGGGTATCGCTGCCGACAGGCATCACGGCGAGAACGTCCTTGAAGGCCATGCCACCGGCAGTAGAGGGATCGCGCAGGACCCACTCGAGCCCCTGGGGATCGGGCGGGCAGCCACGGAGCCCCACCAGGCCGCTCGGCTCGTCCGGCGTCGCCCAGTAGGCCTCCTGGGGGATCCAGAGCACGTCGCCCTGCCTGGCGAGCATGTTCACCTGCATGTTGTACAGCGGGCAGATCACCTGAGTGAGTCCGGGCGGCCAGGAGAGGCTGTCCGTCAGGAAAACGACCAGGCTGTCATCACCGCTCTCCCAGGTCGAGGCGCCGCCCACCCAGGTCAGCCCGTAATGGTAACTGGCGGTCCACATGCCGCCCTGGCCGTCGGATGCGCAGGAGTAGGTCCTCAGCATGTTAGGCATGCCCTCATCGAAGCCCCAGTAGCGCCATCCCTCGGTGAAGAGGCCCAGGAGGCCCCTGAGGTGAGACCCGAGGTAGAGAACGCCGTTCTGGTCCAGCATCATCTGGTAGCAACTGCTTGCCGGCTGGCCCGGTATCTCGACGAGCTGCCACTCGTCCTCCTCGAGGCGCGCGATTCCCGTTCCCCAGTCCGTGGCCTCGATGCCGTCGGAGCCGACCGAGCACCACAGCTCTCCCTCGATCTCCGCAAGGCCGGTGCAGAAGTAGACGCCGGTCATGCCCTGCGGGTAGCCGGACCCGACCTCGACCCAGGAGGCCGATCCCGGTTCGTACCGGTAGACCCCCTGCGAGGCGGCAACCAGGCCCTGCGACGTGATCCCGAGAAGGTCGGAGACATCGGCGGCATCCCAGATCGGCACCCACCAGTCGCCCGAGTCGGCGCGGTACACGCCGGTGGTTCCGAAGCCGTAGAGCACGCCATCCATGGACTCCAGGCCGCGTAGCCCGAGGTCCTGCGTCGCGCCGCCGTAGTCGGCCCAGCTGTCCGGGTTGAACGGCGATCCCGAGAGGTCGAGCGCGTAGACGCCCCTGTCCGTCGCGAGCCAGAGGAATCCGTCCAGGTCCTCGATTCCCGTCACCTCGTCCGCCAGGAAGGCCCCCCCCGTCGTGGACTCCTCGAGGGGAACGAAGCTGCCGTCCTGCCACTTGCCCAGTCCTCCATCCGTGCCGGCCCAGACGCTTCCCCCCGCCTCGTGCAGAGCGAACACCGCGCCGGTGCCGGGCAGGCCCTCGAAGCTCGTCAGCTCGATCCAGAATCCGTCCTGCCTCATCGCGACGCCTTCCCGCTTCGTCGCCACCCACAGCCTTCCCTGCGAGTCGAGCAGGACGTCGTTGCAGAAGCGCTCCGGGAGCGGGTCTGGATAGCTGAGCGTCTCGTCGAACTGGCCCGAGGCCGGGTCGTAGTGGAAGACGCCCCCGGCGGTGGAGGCCCAGAGGCCCTGATCCGTGCATCCCGCATCACGCAGCGAGGTGACGTGCGACAGGGAGGTCCCCAGCGTCCACTCGGGCCCCTGTGCGGCCGGCTGGAGCTCTCCGGGCAGCAATGCTCCGGCGCACAGAGACAGCAGGCATGAGACGGGGACCGCCCTCATGCCAGCCAGGGGAACCGCAGCTTCCATACCATCCAGACGGCTTCCCAGACGATCTTCTTCGTCATCTTGGAGGTCCCGGAGTGGCGGTCTATGAAGACGATGGGGACCTCGACGATCCTGCAGCCCTTCCTGTAGAGCTTGTAGGTCACCTCGATCTGGAACGAGTACCCGTCGGAGCGGATGCTGTTCAGGTCCAGCTTCTCGAGGGCCTCCCTGCGGATGGCCTTGAAGCCCCCCGTGGCGTCACGGACAGGCAGCCCCGTGATCACTCTCGTGTACTGGTTCGCGAAGTAGGAGAGCAGCAGCCTCGTGATCGGCCAGTTGACCACGTTCACGCCGCTGCAGTACCTGGACCCTATTGCCACGTCGTGATCTTCCAGAGCAGCGAGGAGCTCCGGCACCTTCGCCGGGGCATGGGAGAAGTCCGCGTCCATCTGGACGACGGCATCGTAGCCCGGTGTCTCCAGCACCCGGCGGAAACCGTTCACGTAGGCGGCTCCCAGGCCCTGCTTGACGGGCCGCTTCAGCAGGTGGACCCTTCCCGTGGAAGCGAAGCCTTCCACCGCCTCGGCAGTCCCGTCCGGGCTGCTGTCGTCCACTACGAGGACGTCCGGGCTCGCGTCCAGGGCCAGCAGCTCCGGGATCAGCCTGGCTATGTTGCCGACCTCGTTGTAGGTAGGAACGACGATCACGGGCTTCACGCGGACACCTCCCCCCGACCCCGGCGGGCCGG
>JAFGKQ010000176.1 GCA_016928495.1 Candidatus Fermentibacterales bacterium | reverse complement strand
GGGAGCTGTCGTGATGCGCTGCGCAAGGTCCTGCTCGGACACGGAGCCGAGCATCCTGAAGGCAAGCTCTCTGTCCTCCGCGAGGAGCCTCCTGGCCTCGTCGAGACTGGACACCGACGGCAGTTGCTCCGCGCTGGGCAGAGCATCGAGATCCGCGCCGTCGGGAGTTCCCCAGTCCCCGGTCACGAAACCCCGGAAGCAGAACCCACAGGCATCGGAGATGTGCCTGAGGAGCTGCCCCGTCGTCATCCAGTTGGTGCCCGAGGCCGGCTTCCATGCCAGAGCATCCGGATCAACGAGGCCGAGCAGTCCCTGAGTCGTGTCGTAGGCCGAGGCAGCCTCCGAAGCGATGAAGTCCTTCCAGGTCATCGTACCCTCCACTGATTGGTGCAAGAACGTTTTCTCTCCCACTGGTGAGCATAAGCCCTGTGAACGGGATCGCTCGGGGCAATGCCGGGGCTCAGACCAGCGCCGGGTAGTCGAGGAGCCGCCTGATGAGGCCGATCTGACCGAGGTGGTAGGCCTCGTGCCAGGCGAAGAACCCGACGGCCTGCCATAGCTTGGCGTCTTCGCTCCAGCCTGGCCTGGCGACCGGTTTCTCCAGCTCTTCCGGGGGCATCTCGTCCAGTCTCCGGCACAGCCTGAGGCCGATATCCCTGAAATCCTCGATCAGGGAGTCGCAGTCCGGCCACTCCTCCACCTCGGAATGGCTGGAGCCCATGTTGAAGAACCTGCTCCAGTCGAGCATGTGGCTGCTGGCGGGCATGCCCAGGAGACCGCACAGCATCCTCCTGGCGCCTGCCAGATGGCCGATTATCCAGTGGATGGAGTTGGCCTCTCCGAAGCGGCTCTCCAGATCCCCGGCGGTCAGACCCTCCAGCATGTCCTCGAGCTGCTCGGATCCTATTCCGAACGAGTAAGAAGGACCCTCCATGATGACCTCCGGTTGTCGGGTCGAACCCGGGTATACTGATATCCGGTCGGCTCGGATGGCAAGAAGCGATTGGCGGCGTTTCTCGCATCGATCGCAGAGCAACCACTTGCGGATCGCCCAGCTACTGCGCATAATAATAATCTACAACCGGTGTGTGAATTAGCCCGACCTAGCTGATTAGATCGTCCCAATCAATGGAAACGGAGAGCAAGAATGAGGCTGACTGCATCTTTGGTCGTTTCGCTCTGCCTGCTTCTGGGCGCATCCCTGTCTGGCGCGCACTCCTCCTGGATGGCCGTGAGCGGGCTGGAGCGCGTCGTGGACGCCCGCCCGGCGGGCCCCGGCATGCTCTCGATCGGGCTCTCGTCGCAGTTCGGGCTCTCGTCCGACGAGCGGCCGGCAGAGCTCGGCCCCGGTGATCCGACGACCGTCGAGGACACGGAGATCGACGTCACCGGCCTGTTCGGCCTGTCACTAGGTATCGGGGAGCACTTCGAGCTCGGAGCGAGGGTCTCCTATGTATGGAACACGCTGAGCAGGGACATGACCGGTCTCCGCGATCAGCCCGGCATCCAGGACTCGGAGGGCGATGACGGCTTCAGCGAGGCCCACCTGATGCTGAAGTACGGAGCTGCCGCGTCCGAGGACGAGGTCCTCTGGATAGGCGTGATGCCCTGGGCCGGCTTCGCCATCTACGACGGAGGCTACGTGCCCTACGTGGTGAACAGCTCCGCCTGGGACGGCGTCTGGGAGGCCGGAGAGCCCATGTACGAGCTCAGACGGCCCATGATCAACGCGGGGAGCTTCCATGCGGGCGCGGACCTTCTGCTCACCCTGGACCTCGCGCGCAACGGATCCCCGCTGCGTCTCCATGCCAACACCGGATACCACTACTTCAAGCAGAAGTTCGAGTTCACCGACTACAGGTACACGTCCGGCCATGCGGCGTTCGACAGCGTCGAAGTGGAGCTGGAGGTCGAGGACCCCGTCTTCCACCTCGCGGGCGGCCTGGAGTACCTCGTCTCCCCGTCCGTGACGCTCTTCGCAGAGGCCGAGTGGCGCCACTTCATGAAGAGGGACCACATCGAGAGCGACATAGGGCCCTTCGACGACCAGATCACGGCTGGCCCCGGCGTGCGCTTCATCACCTCGTCCGGACTGGCCTTCGACCTCTCGGGGTCCTTTGCCCTTACCAGCTTCGATCCGGACTACGGTGACCTCGGTCACAGGTTCTACCAGCAGGGGGCGAGCCTGACCGATTCCGAGCGCGCCAACTTCGCCCCGTTTCCCGGGGGTTACGCTCCCGAGTGGAGCATAGGCCTGGGCCTGTCCTATCTTACCTGCATCTCCTCGCCCAGGGCGACCATCTCCGGGACAGTCCGCGACGCCTCGACCGGGGAGCCGCTGGCGGCCCTGGTCTCCTTCTCCGGTGTCGAGGCATCCCCCGTCTACTCCGATGCCGCCACCGGCTTCTACAGGGCCAGCGTGAGCCAGGGCAGGGTTCTGGTGGCAGCCTCGGCGGACGGCTACGTGACGAAGAGCATCGAGCTGGCAGCGGAGGCCGGGCTGGCTGTGACACAGGACTTCGAGCTGGTTCCCGACATCGGCACCATCAGCGGCAGGGTCGTGGATCGCCAGACAGGAGCCCCGATCATGGGCGCCTCCGTCTCGATAGCTTCTCTCGGCGTCGGCCTGACCACCAGGAGCGACGGGTCCTACGAGCTCGAGGTCCCCTCCGGCTCCTACACGCTCGAAGCGTCGGCCGAGGGCTATACCCCGTCCACGGTCAGCGTAAGCGTTGGTGCCGGTGAGCGGGAGCTGGCCGATATCGCGCTCTGCGTGATACTGGTCGAGGGCGAGGTGCTGAGCTTCAGCAACATCTACTTCGAGTTCGACAGCGCCACCATCAAGCCCGAGAGCTACCCGGTCCTGGACGGCGTGGTGAGCGCTCTCGAGGCAAACCCCGGGGTCAACGTCCGAATCGTGGGCCATACGGACTCGGAGGGCCCCGAGGACTACAACCAGATCCTCAGCGAGAGAAGGGCCGAGGCCGTGAGCGACTACCTGGTCGAGCACGGCGTGAGCGTGAGGAGGCTGAGCACAGCCGGTCTCGGAGAGACGAGGCCTGCCGTGCCGAACACCTCGGCGGAGAACAGGGCCCAGAACCGCAGGATCGAGTTCGAGATCCTGAGTGCGGAGTAGAGGGGCGCCGGCCGCAAGGGCCTGAAGCCCCCGCGAGCTTCCGGAACAGGCGGGCCGACATGGCCCGCCTGTTCCGCTTTCCAGGCGGTTAGCGCGTGCCTGCCCTCTCCCCCTATACTCTCCCTGCGGACCTCACGGCACCCTTCGCGCTCGCAACGAAAGGAGACGCACATGACCGGATGCCCCCTCGTGCGGACGATCCTGGCGGTCCTCCTGCCGGTTTCCGTGCTGGCGCTGATCCATGCGGTCGGCGGCTGCGGAGGTGAGGAGACCCGGGTAGAGCCCTTCCCGGACCGTCTGTCCCTCGCTCCTGCTGACAGCATCGGCGAGGAGCTCGGAGACAGCGTCTACACATTCGGCTTCCTGATCGATGCCTGCACGGGACCTTCCGGAGAGGTGCTCGCTCTGGACCAGGCCCAGGCCAGTTTGAGAGCCTTCGGGAGGGATGGGGAGTTCCTGGGTTACGTGGCCCGGCGGGGCGAGGGCCCCGGCGAGCTTGGCATGCCGATGTTCGTGGCTTCCCTGGGCGATAGCCTCGTGATGGTCATGGATCCCATGAAGGGCGGCCACGTCGTGTGGGATCGCGACTACTCTCTCCTGGACGAGATCGCGCTGTGGCCGCAGAACCCGCCTATGTTCATGTGGGGCCTGGACGGCGCGGCCTTTCTCGCCTTCAGGATCGAGGCCGGCGTCGAGGAGGGCGGCATATACATGGATCGCATGATCGGCCGCTATGAGCTGGGCGAGGCCGATCCGGAGGTCGTCTACTGGCAGGACAGGGTCGACGTGGATCCCACCAGCCTGACCAGGGTGATCAGCGACATCTTCTTCTTCGCCTGCTTCGCGGCGGACCCGGAGGGAGAGAGGGTCTTCGTGGCTCCGTTCTCCACCTCCGACTACGGGATCCACTGCTACGACCGCGAGGGGAACCTCCTGTACACCATCTCCCAGCTCGTTCCGAGAGCGCCCAAGGACGATGCCGAGATGCTGGACGAAGAGATCTTCTACGAGAGCTACCTGAACAGGCTGGGAGCTCAGGGAGTCGTGATCGACTGGGAACCCGACCCCTACAGGTACATGATCTCCGCGCTGGGGGTGGACTGCTTCGGAAGGCTCTGGGTCGTGCGAGGGACGGAGCATGCGCCGGTGCTGGACGTCTACGACATGGAAGGCCGGCACCTCTTCTCGTGTGTTCTTCCCAGGGAGAGCAGGAGCTGGACCGTTTCTCCGGAGCCCGAAGCCATCCTGGCCTTCGAGGAAGACCCTCTCTCGGGCTATCAGAAGCTCTACATCATCGAGTACCCTGCTCCCTGACCGGGTCTGCGGGTCCCTCTAGTCTCAGGAGCAGGCGCCGTTCAGGACGGATCCGTGAGGCTCTAGGTTTTCGGGAAGCGTCCAGGTGCAGCTCACGAGATCCTGCGTCGGGTCCAGGAAGCAGATGCCGCCCGCGGAGCCTGTCTGTTGCCAGGGAGCTGAGGACGGCGAGCACCTTCCGCTAAGATCAGCAGCTCGATGAGTGTCCGGGCCCCTTGCCGTTCCGTTTCCTCCGGTCCGTGCCCGGGACTCAGTCCCGGTCTCTCCGGCAACTGGTAGACCTGCGGGCAGGCTCCTGTTCCACGTCTATTACGTTGAGGAGCCCGCTGGCGTATGTTCCCACGATGCGCAGGTCGGGTGTGCCTTCCAGACTCAGGCGAGCCTTCAGAGTGTCGATCTCGGAGGGCGTTTTCGCGCAGATCCATGCGACACTGGCAGGCCCCGGCTCCGTCTTCGTGACCAGGCTTGCCGTGATGCTGGGAGCCGGGCCGCTCCACTTCAGCCTTCTCGCAGCGGCCGGGCAGTTCTCGTTGCTCATGCAGCCGCTGGGAGTTGCGATCACGAGACGCAAGACCTCCCGCAAGAGGACGGTGCTGCTGCTGGCGGCGGTGGGCAGGGGGCTGGCTCCCGTCTTCGGCCTGCTGCCGTTCCTGCTGTCAGGAAGGATCGCCCTGAGCCTTTTCCTGATGCTGTTCGTGGCATCGGCGTCGCTGCTCTCTCTGAGCGCCAATGTCTGGATCGGCTGGATAGGGGACCTCGTTCCCCCCGTCATCAGGGGGCGCTTCTTCGCAGGCAGAAACCAGGTGCTGATGCTGGCGGGACTTCTCAGCGGCTACGTCTTCGGCGCCGTTGCGGACCTCTACAGCGAGGACAGGGGCTGGATCGGCTCCCGCATCGCAGGGCTCACCGGTCTCTCACCTGATGCTTCGGGCCTGCCCTGTGCCATGCTGTTCATCTTCATGTCCGCAGGCGTGATCGGTCTGCTCGGCCTGCTCATCCTCAGGCGTCAGCCCGAGAACGCCAAGCCGGTCGAGGATGAGGGGCTCCTGAGTCTGCTTGCCTCCTCTCTCGGAGACTCCAACTTCAGGCGACTGCTGTTCTTCGCGTTCTGGTGGATGCTGGCCATAGGAGTGGGAGCCCCCTTCTGGCAGCCCTACATGATGACGGTGCTGCGCATGGGGATGCTCGAGATCTTCGCCTACGGCACGGTCAGCACCGCGGGAGCGCTGGCCTCGGTTCGAATCTGGGGAAGGGTGATCGACAGGAAGGGCAACAGGTCCTCGATGGCGTTCGCGATTTTCCTCGGCTGCATCAACCCGCTGATCTGGGTCATTGCCGACAGGAGCACCCTCTGGATGATCTATTGCGAGGCCTTCCTGTCGGGGGTGATGTGGTCCTGCGTCGGAGTGGTCATGGCCAACTTCGTGCTGGCCATCGCGCCCCCGGGCAAGGGTCAGGTCTACTCCGGGATCTTCGCCGCGGTGTCGGGGGCGGGAATGATCCTCACCATGCTCGGCTCGGGCCTGCTGATGCCAGGAGAGCTCAGGTTGGGAAGCAGGGTCCTCCACCCTGAACAGGTCCTGTTCCTGGCAACCGCCTGCCTGCGCCTGACGGCCGAGGTTCCGCTCCTGTTCGTTAGGGAGCCGCGGATCGCCGTGCCGGTCAGGACGTGGGCCGGCATGATGCAGATATTCCAGAAAGTAGCCCTGCTCCCGGTCGGGACCCTGAGGCGCGTGGGCAGAGCTCTGACCCGCAAGGAGAAGCACAGCCTGAGGAGGAAGGGACACGGCATGAGGGGAGAAGAGCGTTGAGCCGGGCAGCGACACGAGCCAGGCCGCTCTCGTCCCGCGGCAGACTGCTGTTCGCGGTGGTCGTGACCCTGCGCAGGGCGGGGCGAAGGCTCCATTGGTGGTTCGACGGCCGCAGCTACTCCGGCAGGAGGAGCCCGGAGGCCCTTCCTCATCTCGTGCTGCAGCATCGATCCAGGCTGATCCGCAGGCTGGGCTCGACCGACATCACCTATCAGCACAACAAGGTGCTCAATCTCGGAATCGCCTGCGAGAGCCTGTCCGGAATACTGATAAGACCGGGCGAGGTCTTCTCGTTCTGCAGGGCAGTGGGCAAGCCCTCCGGGCGCAGGGGGTTCGTACCCGGTCTCGAGCTTTCCAGCGGACAGGCTTCGACCGGGGTGGGAGGGGGGCTCTGTGCCCTCTCCAACCTGATCCACTGGATGGTTCTCCACAGCGACCTTTGCGTCACGGAGCGCCACAGGCACGGGTTCGATCCCTTCCCCGACGACGGCAGGACCCTGCCCTTTGCATGCGGCGCAACGATCTACTACAACTACAAGGATCTCCAGATCACCAACGGCACCGAGAGAACCTACCAGATACTCGC